>DATHRJ010000179.1:0-2220 GCA_035465455.1 Lysobacter sp. | reverse complement strand
TGCGCGATGACCACATGCCGTGGATCGAAGTCTTGTCCATGATCGGTGTCCGAAAGAGTTGCGTTTGAGGAGTGGAGAGCGCGGCGCGATCCGTCGGAGCGCGCGGCGCTACCGGTCAGGGCCGGTGGATGATGGCAGGCTCGGGGGCGACCCGCACGATCTTGAAGCCGGCATAGGCCATCACCAGCGCCACCAGCGGGCCGGCGAGGTTGAAGAACGCGTAGGGCAGGTAGTCCAGCGTGGCCACTCCCAGCGTCGCCGCCATGTAAGCGCCGCAGGTGTTCCACGGCACCAGTGGCGAGGTGATGGTGCCGGCATCCTCCAGCGCGCGCGACAGGTTGACCGGCGCCAGGCCTCGCTTCTCGTATTCGGGGCGGTACAGGCGGCCGGTGAGCACGATCGCCATGTACTGGTCGGCCGCGATCGCGTTGGCACCGATCGCGGTGCCCAGCGTCGCTGCGATCAGCGAGCCGGTCGATTTGGCCGCCTTGAGTACGCTGCGGATCATGCGCTCGAGCAGGCCGGTCTTCTCCATCATCGCGCCGAAGCCCATCGCGCAGACGATCAGCCAGATGGTGTTGAGCATGCTGCTCATGCCGCCGCGGCTGAGCAGGTCGTCGACCGCGGGGTTGCCGGTGCTGGCCTGGTAGCCGTCGAACAGCGCCGTCCACGCCCCCGCCAGCAAGGCCATCGGCCGCGACAGGGACTCCTTGGCAGCCAGTGCGACCACGACGTCGGGCTGGAACACCACCGCGAACAGCGCACCGAGCAGCGCGCCGATCAGGATGGTCGGGTAAGCAGGGAACCTGCGCATCGCCAGCACGAACACCACGACCAGCGGGATCAGCAGGTGCGCGCCCAGGTTGAAGTGCGTGCCCAGAATCGCCGGGAGGTCGTCCATGGCAACGCCGCCGTCCATCCGTCCTCCCCCGCCCAGGCCGATCAGGGTGAACAACACCAAAGCGATCAGGATGCTCGGGCCGGTGGTCCACACCATGTGGCGGATGTGCTCGAACAGTTCGCTGCCGGCCGCGGCCGGGGCGAGGTTGGTGGTGTCCGACAGCGGCGACATCTTGTCGCCGAAATAGGCGCCGGAGATGACCGCACCGGCGGTGATCGCCGGGGACATGTCCAGGCCCTGGCCGACGCCGATCAATGCGACACCCAGCGTGCCGGCGACGGTCCACGAACTGCCGATGGCCAGCGCCACGATCGCGCAGATCAGGCAGGCCGCCGGGTAGAAGAACGAAGGGTGCAGCAGTTTCATCCCGTAAACGATCAGGGTCGGCACGGTGCCGCTCAGGATCCACGTGCCGATCAGCGCGCCGACCGCCAGCAGGATGAAGATCGGCACCACCGCCAGTGCGACGCCGTGGACCAGGCTCTGCTGGATCTCGCCCCACTTGATGCCGTTTCGCAGGCCAACGAGTGCGGCGACACCGCCCGCGAGCAGCAGCGCGATCTGGTTGGCGCCCGCCGAGGCGCCGTCGCCATACAGGTGCACCGCGCTGGCGAGCAGCGCGATAAGGAACACCAGTGGCGTGAGGGCTTGCAGCAACGACGGCTCACGACCGGGTGCCGGAATCATGCGGGCTGCTCCAGGGGCAACTGGCGATAATTGCGGATGGCGCCCGACTGCAGCCGTGCCAGGTAACTGCCCAGTTCACGCCGGATCACCGGCGCCAGCAGGTACACGCCGATCAGGTTGGGAACCGACATGACCAGGATCATCGCGTCGGAGAAGTCCATCACCATCGCCAGGTTGCTGGATGCGCCGATCACCACGAACACGCAGAACAGCAGCTTGTAGCCCAGGCTGACCCCGCGGGTTTCGCCTAACAGGTAGCACGCGGCCTTCTCGCCGTAGTACGACCACGCCAGCATGGTCGAGAAGGCGAACAGGAACACCGATACCGCGAGCATGTACGGGAACCAGCTCAGCACCGAGGCGTAGGCCATCGATGTCAACTGCACGCCGTCGCCGGCGCCTTCCACCTGGTACATGCCGGTGATCACGATCACCAGCGCGGTCAACGTGCAGATCACCACGGTGTCGATGAACGGTTCCCACAGCGCGACCAGGCCTTCGGATACCGGCTCGTTGGTGCGCGCCGCCGAATGCGCGATCGCCGCCGAACCCATGCCGGCCTCGTTGGAGAAGGCGGCGCGGCGGAAGCCCTGGATCAGCACGCCGATGAAACCGCCGTAGCCGGCTTCCGG
>DATHRJ010000178.1:0-1688 GCA_035465455.1 Lysobacter sp. | reverse complement strand
TTTCTTTTGCAGCTGGCGGGACCCAGCAAGCGGCCCTTGGAGTCGCCACCTCGGCGGTGGTAACGCCTCAGCCAGGAACAAAGGCGGATAGGCACTATCCAGCACGTATTTTCCCGAGGTGGCCGTTTGTGCTGGCTGAGCACGTATTCAGTTCTACGGCGCGCGCGAGGGAAGCGCGCCGAATCCGGCGACTTCGATGCAACCGCACGTCCCCCGCGGCAGGCGAGTGCGAACCCTCCTGCATGGGCGGGCAAGGCGCTGTTCTTCGTCCAATGCTCCCATTGAGGGTCCTGCCTGTGAAAAAGTCTTCCGTCGCTGCAATGACCGTTCTGGCCACCGCCTGCATGGCCGCGCTGGCCAGCCAGTCGCCCGGCCCGACCACCCAGTTGGAGCCCCTGTATCCGGTCTCCAGCGGCGGCGGCGAAGTGGCCGTCGATGAATCGCCGCAACGCTGGTTCGTGGAATTGACCGGCGCGCCGGCGGCGGATGGTGGCAAGGTTGCCTCGCTCCGTTCCGAGAAACAGGCGTTCCGTTCCAGCGCCCGCGCGGCGCGTCTGGACTTCATCGAGCACTACGCATTCGACGGACTGTTCAACGGGCTGTCGATCAGCGTCAGCCGCGCGCAGCTGAGCACGCTGACCAGGATCCCCGGGGTCAAGGCAATCTACCCGGTGGAAACCATCGCGATTCCTGAGCGCGGCAGCGCCAATCCCGATCTGTTCACCGCATTGGCCATGACCGGCGCGGATGTCGCCCAGAACGAACTCGGCCTGGACGGCAGTGGCATCCGCGTCGCGGTGATGGACACCGGGGTCGACATCGACCATCCGGATTTCGGCGGCGGCGGCGTCAGCGGCACGACACCGTTCCCGAGTGCTCGCATCGTCGCGGGCCGGGACTTCGTCGGCGATGCGTTCAATGCCGATCCCACGTCGCCGGGCTACAACCCGGTACCGTCCCCTGACGACAATCCCGACGACTGCAATGGCCACGGCACCCACGTGGCCGGCATCGTCGGCGCCAATGGCGTGGTCAAGGGCGTGGCACCGAACGTCAGCATCGGTGCGTACCGCGTGTTCGGTTGCGAAGGCTCCACCACCGCCGACATCATGATCGCGGCGATGGAACAGGCGCTCGCCGACGACATGGACGTGCTCAACATGAGCATCGGCTCGACCTACCAGTGGCCGCAGTACCCGACCGCGATGGCTGCAACCAGGCTGGTCGACAACGGCGTGGTGGTGGTGGCCTCGGCCGGCAACAGTGGCGCGAGCGGTGTGTATTCCAGCGGTGCGCCCAGCGTGGGCGACAAGGTGATCGCAGTCGCGTCGTTCGACAACACCGGCGTCATGCTGCCGACTTTCACCATCTCGCCTGACGACATGTCGATCGGCTATTCCAGCGCGACCGGCGCTGCACCCACGCCGACTTCCGGTACCGAACCGATGCGCCGCACCGGTACCGCGTCCTCGACCGATGATGGCTGTTCCGCATTGCCCGCAGGAAGCCTTGCCGGCCACGTCGCGTTGATTCGCCGCGGCACGTGTTCTTTCCACCTCAAGGCGGCGAATGCGCAGGACGCCGGCGCAAGCGGCGTGGTGTTGTACAACAATGCGCCCGGTTTCGTGAGCCCCACCGTGGCAGGTCCGGTCCAGATCACCATCCCGGTGGTGATGACAACGGCCGAC
>DATHRJ010000177.1:0-7018 GCA_035465455.1 Lysobacter sp. | reverse complement strand
TGCCCTGAGCGGCGCGCCCTCCATCTGGAGCGAGCTCAAGCGCCGCAAGGTAGTGCGCATTGCCGTGGTCTACGCTGCCACGGCCTTCGCGGTGCTGCAGGCCGCGGACATCATGCTGCCGCAGATGAACGTGCCGGGCTGGGCCATGGGTCTGCTGGTGGCGTTGGTCGTGCTCGGTTTCCCGATTGCGCTGGTGCTGGGCTGGGCGCTGGAAGTCACGCCGGACGGCATCAAGCGCACCGAGGCGGTGCCGACCGCAACGAGCGATGAGGCGACGCCAGCGCTGCTTGGCAAGCGCACGGTGCTGGCCGCGGCCCTGTTGGTGGCGGTCGGCGTCGGTCTGGGCGCCGGGTGGTTCCTGCGGCCCGCGGCCGAGTCGCAAAGCGCGTCGCCGCCCGTTGCGGAAACCGGGGTCAGAGACACATTTCCCGCGGCGGCAGAAAATGTGTCTCTGACCCCGGTTTCAAAGTCCATTGCGGTGCTGCCGTTCGTCAACATGAGCGCCGACCCGGAGAACGAGTACTTCGCCGACGGCATCTCGGAGGAGCTGCTCAACGTGCTGGTAAAGGTCGAGGATATCGGCGTCGCTTCGCGCACGTCCTCGTTTGCCTACAAGGGTCGGGAGCTGGCCGCCGGGGTCATCGCCGAAGAGCTGAGGGTCAACCACATTCTCGAGGGCAGCGTGCGCAAGTCCGGCAACCGGGTGCGCATCACGGCCCAGCTCATTGACGCGCTGAATGACCGCCACCTGTGGTCGGAGACCTACGATCGCGAGCTGGACGACATCTTCGCCATCCAGGACGAGATCGCCAACGCCATCGTCGCAGCGCTGCGCGGCACGCTGGGGAGCGGCGATGTCGAGCGTGCGGTCACTGTGCGCGCAGATACCGGCAACCTGGATGCCTACCAGCGCTACCTCAAGGCGCGCGAGCTGTTCATTGCACGCACGGATTTGGACGAGTCGGTGCGGCTGTTCGAAGAAGTCGTGGCCATGGACCCGGAATTCGCGCGCGGCTGGGAGGGACTCGCGGCCGCCAGCGGCGTCATCATCGATTGGGAGGGTGCCTATCCGGGCATCGATACCGAGGCACTTGCGGCCCGCGCCTTCGAGGCTGCCGAGCGCGCGCTGGCGCTCGACCCGAAGCTGGCCATGCCCTGGGCCGTGCGTGCCCTGCTGATGCAGTACCAGCTGCCAATCCCATTCGCCGAGGCCCTGGCGCTGTTCGACCGGGCGCTCGCCGCCGATCCGGCACAGGCTTCGGTCCACCTTTGGCGCGCCATTACCTGGATCAACCTGGGGTTCATGGAGCGCGCAGCGAATGACCTGGATGCCTGTATGGCCATCGACCCGGCGTATGGCAACTGCCTGCGCTGGAAGGCCTTGGCCGCAGCGTACCTGGGTGACGACGCGCTGGCGTTTGCATTATTCGAGCGCGGCGTGGCGGCGGGGTTCGTCGGTAATCGCTCCGACACGTTCATCGAGCGGCTGGTGGCGCGCGGTGACCGCCTGGCGACGCTGCTGTTGATGGTCGCCATCGACCTGCCACCAGAGTTGCAGCAGGCAATAATTGCCGCGATCGAGCAGGGTAGGCCGCCGGTGCAGCTGGAAGCGCTGCTCGAGCGCCATCCGGAGTTCGACAACCCGACGATGCACATCATGCTGCGCGCCTACGACCGCGCCGCCGCATGGGAGGGTCGAAGCACCACCCTGGTGGCGCATTGGGACCCCGTGCATGCGGGATTCCGCAATAGCGCGGCGTTCCGGAAGATCCTCGAGCGCCTGGGCGTGCCTGAGTACTGGCGAGCCCATGGCTATCCGCCGCTCTGCCGCCCGGTGGGTGCCGACGATTACCAATGCGCGCAATGAGCCATCTCGTTCACTACCCCGTGCTACACTGATTCCGTGTTACACGGGACCCGCTGTTGGAGTGACCCATGGCCAATCTCACCCTGAGCCTGGATGAGGAGCTGCTGCAGAAGGCGCGCGAAGCCGCGCTGCGTGAGCACACCTCAGTCAATGCCCTGGTGCGCGAGTACCTGGAACGGTATGTCGATGCCCGCAGCCGGCGCATGGAAGCCCTCGACGCCCTGGATGCGCTCGCCGACCGCACGCGCTCGGCCAGTCGCGGACCCTGGTCGCGCGATTCGCTGCATGAGCGTGGAGCAGGTTGAGCGATGCGCGCATTCGTCGACACGAACCTCTGGGCATACCGGCTGGACCGGCGCGACCCAGGCAAGTCGGCGTTCATCCGTGACTGGTTGCGCAGCCTGGCCGAGGCGGACGATATCGTGATCAGCACGCAAGTCATGATCGAGTTGCGCTGTGTGCTGACTCGCAAGCTCGAACCGGCGTTGTCGCCGGCCGAATCTCGCAGGGTGCTGGAGGTGCTGGCGGGATTCGATGTCGTTTCCACCCATCCCGACATGCTGCTGGACGCGCACGAGCTCGCGGAGCGCGAGCAGCTTTCCTGGTCCGATGCCCTGATCGCGGAGGCTGCGGTCCGCAGCCGCTGCCAGGTGCTCTACAGCGAGGATTTCGGCCATGACCGAAAGATCGCCGGTCTCAGGGTCTGCAACCCTTTCCTACAGGCGCGGGGCGACGCGACATGAGTTTGGCACCGGGCCTGTTCGCCGAGCTCAAGCGCCGCAAGGTGATCCGGGTCGCGGTGGTCTATGCCGCGACGGCCTTCGCCGTGCTCCAGGGCGCCGACATCATGCTGCCGCGGATGGGCGTGCCGGAGTGGGGCATGAACCTGGTCGTGGCGCTGACGGTGCTCGGTTTCCCGATCGCGATCGTGCTCGGGTGGGCGTTGGAAGTCACGCCGGACGGGATCCGGCGCACCGACGCGGCGCCGGCCGCGCAGGCCGAGAAACGCGCGCCGCCGGCGCTGCTTGGCAAGCGTACGGTCCTCGCCAGCGCGCTGCTGGTGGCCGTCGGTGTCGGGCTGGGCGCGGGCTGGTGGCTGAAGCCCGGGGGAGAAGACTCGCGTGCGCCGGTTGCACACGATGCGGGCGCGCCCTCGGCGGCTACTGCACAGGGCCAAGCGAAACCGGAAAGCAACTCCATCGCAGTGCTGCCGTTTCTGAACATGAGCCCCGATCCGGCAAATGTCTTCTTCGCCGACGGCATCTCCGAGGAATTGCTGAACATCCTCGTCGGCGTCGAGGGCCTGAAGGTCGCATCGCGCACCTCGTCCTTTTCCTTCAAGGGCAAGGACACGCCGATCCCGGAGATCGCGCGGCAGCTGGGCGTGCGGCACATCCTCGAGGGCTCGGTGCGCCGCCAGGACAACCGCGTGCGCATTACCGCGCAGCTGATCGAGACGGACAGTGATACGCACCTCTGGTCCGAGACTTTCGAGCGCGACCTGGTCGACATCTTTCGCGTGCAGGAAGAAATCGCGCGCGCCATAACCGCGGCGCTCGAGGGTGTGCTCGGCGTGCGCCAGGTCTCGGTCTCTACGCCCACGACCGACCTCGAGTCTTACGAGCGGTTCCTGCGCGGTCGCACGCGTTTCTACCAGCGCGTCGGCCTGGATGAAGCCATCGCCGACCTGCAGTTCGCGGTCGAGCGTGATCCGGCCTTCGCCGAAGCATGGGCGTTTCTCGGCGCGGCCAGCTTCGTGGTCGGCAACGGCGGCTACCCGACCGAACTCGATCGCGAAGCGCTGTTGGCGGAGGCGTTGCCGGCAGCCGAGCGCGCGTTGGCGCTGAGTCCCGACCTGGGCATCGCGCTGGCGGTCAAGGGCCAGCTTTTCACGCGTTCGGGCGATTCTGCGCAGATTGCCGAGGGCATCCGCCTGCTGCAGCGTGCGGCCGACCGTGTGGCGGCCGACACCTCTGCGCGCCTCTGGCTTGGCTTGACCTGGCTGGAATTGGGCTTCGTGGAGCGCGCCTTGCCACTTTTCGCGAGTGCGCAGGATCAGGATCCATTGGTGGCGATCAACAACGGCTATCTTGGACTCGCCTATGCGACTCAGGCCCGATGGCAGGAGGGTGTCCGCCTCGCCCAGCGCGCGGTCGAGCTTAGCGCCTTGCCGTTCTGGTCTTTCAACATCGCCATCGGACTTGCCAATGACGGCAGGCGAGACGAGGCACGGCAGCTCCTTTATGCAGCACAGCCCATGCTGACCGGGGACCCCCAGCTTGGCGGAGATTTTCTCTCCGGGCTGCTGGCCGCGCTTGAAGATCCTGGTCGGAGAGACGAGTTTCTTGCCGCGAATGAGCTTGACTCGCAGGAAGACAACAGCGTACCCGCACTCTATGCCGCTCTCATGTTCCAGGATGCCGAGCGCGCGTTCCGCGTAGTCGGTGGTCCGGGAACCCGCCTGATCATGTCTCTTGCCGCATGGCTGCCTTCACTCGGCTGGCTGCGCGAAGACCCGCGCTTCTATGCACGCATGCAGGAATCCGGCGCAGCGGGCTTCTGGGAAGACCAGGGCTTTCCGCGCGGCTGCCGTCCCGTGGACGACCCGGCCGGCCGCCGGCTCGATTGCAGCGGATACGCGCCGTGAGCCTGTTCGCCGAACTCAATCGCCGCAACGTCATCCGCATGGCCGGGCTGTACCTGGTCGCCGCCTGGCTGATGGTGCAGGCGGCGGAGACCGTGCTGCCCGCCTTTGACGTTCCTGGCTGGGTGTTGCGCGCGATCATCATCCTGCTGGCGCTGGGCTTCATTCCGGCGCTGATTTTTTCCTGGGTGTTCGAGCTGACCCCGGACGGCCTCAAGCGCGACGCCGAGGTCGACCCGCAGCAATCGATCAGCGGACAGACCGCCCAGCGTATGGATCGTTTGATCTTCGTCGGGCTGGCGGTGCTGATTGCGCTGGTTGCCTGGGATCGATTGAGCCGCGATCCCGTGCCCACGGTGGCGCCTGCGAGGGAGGCTCCCGGCGCCGATCCGGCCGCGGTGCAGCTACGCCTGGCGGTGCTGCCTCTGGCCAACTTCAGCCCCGATCCGGACAACGCCTTCTTTGCCGACGGCCTGCACGACGACCTGCTGACTGCGCTGTCGCGCCTGAAGGGCATGGAAGTCATCTCGCGCACGACCATGCAGACCTTCAAGGGCTCCAGCCAGAAGCTGGCGGAAATCGCCAGCGAGCTTGGGGCCACCCACGTCATCGAGGGTTCGGTGCGCCGCGACGCCAGCCAGGTGCGCCTGACCATCCAGCTGATCGACCCGCGTAACGACGCCCACTTGTGGGCGGAGAATTACGATCGGCCGCTGAGCGACGCGCTCACACTGCAGGCGGCGGTCGCGGGGGAAGTGGCCGGTGCCCTGCAGCTGGCGATCACTGGCGGCACCGAAGCGCCGGCGACCAGCGTGCCTGCCGCCTACGACCTGTTCCTGCGCGCACGGCTCATGCCCGGTGAAATGGAGCGTTACCGCCTGCTCGACTCCGCCCTGTTGCTCGATCCCGGCTTCACCCAGGCGCGCGCCGAGCGCGCCATCGCCGCCGCCTACCGCATCTGGTTCAACGACAGCGACGCTGCCGCGCTGGCAGCCCAGGCGCGCGCCGACATCGACCAGGCGCGCAGCGAGCGCCCGGGACTGCTCGAAGTACAGCTGGCCGAGGCCTACTACGTCTACTACGTCCAGCGCGACTACGCGTCGGCCCTGCAGTTGGCTGAAAAGGCGGTGCAGACGGCGCCCAACGAGGTCCGCGCCCTGCACGCCTACGCGCTGCTGCTGCGCCGCAACGGGCGCCTCGACGAGGCGATCGCCATCTCGCGCCGGGCGCTGCAGCTGGATCCCGCCGACCCGAACGCCCACTTCGGCGTGGTCGACATGCTGGTGTTTGCAGACCCGAGGTCGCGCGAAGCCATTGCAATTGCCGATGCCGCAATTGCACGTTTTCCCCGCGCGCAGACCGAGCGGTTGCGCCTGTATCGCCTGCTTGCCCTCAGCGCGCTCACCGGCGCGCCAATGACCCGCGCCGTACTGCTGGCCGACGGTATCAGCGAGCGCGAGGCGGATATGTTTTTCGGTTTCGCGCCGGCCGACCGGCCGACGATGCAGAGTCTCGCCCGCCTGGAAGCAAGCCAGGACGAATGGTGCAACATAGCGCCTTGCGCGGTGTGGCTGGCACGCGAGGCGCAGTATCTCGGCGAGGAGGCGATTCTGCGGCAGGCGCTTGGGGCCGCGGATCGAACGTATGCGGCGGCGGAGGCCCGGCCCGACCCGATGCGGCGCGATCTCGACCACGACACGGGCTATGCGCTCTACCTCGCGCTCAGCGGGGCGCCAGGCGGGCAGGTGCTCAGCCTGGTCGAGCAGACCCTCGCCCGCGCGCGCGTGACGGAGGCGCTGGACGTGTACTTTTTCACCATCATGCTGGCCAAGGCACTGGCCGCAGCGGGCGAGCGTGCGCAGGCGCTGGCCTTGTTCGAGTCGCTCATGCCAGACAAGGGCTGGCTCGCCACCGCCATGTATCACGACCCCTATCTGCAGCGCTGGATGCAGGGCGATCCCGGCTTCGAGGCGCTGCGAGCGCGCATCGCCGAATCGTTCGAGCCGCTATGAGCAGACCAACGTCCTTGCTCGCCGAACTCAAGCGCCGCAAGGTTGTGCGCATTGCGGTGGTCTATGCCGCGACGGCCTTCGCAGTGTTGCAGGGCGCCGACATCATGCTGCCGCGCATGGGCGTGCCGGAGTGGGGCCTGAACTTCGTCGTGGCGCTGACGGTGCTCGGTTTCCCGATCGCGCTGGTGCTTGGCTGGGCACTGGAAGTGACGCCGGACGGGATCAGGCGCACCGAGGCGGTCTCAGCCGCGCCGGCTGCGGAGGGCGGGCGCGCATCGCCTGATGCAACACCGGCGTTGCTGGGCAAGCGCACGCTGCTCGTCGCCGGCCTGCTGGTGGCGGTAGGCATCGGGCTGGGTGCAGGTTGGTGGTTGAAGCCCGGGACGGACGCGCCGCAGGCGTCGGTCGCCGGGGACCCGGCAACGCCGCCAGCCGTTGAGGCGCGGGCGACGAATGCCGTGCCCGCGGCGGGCGTCGAGCCTGCCACGCCCAGTG
>DATHRJ010000176.1:0-12977 GCA_035465455.1 Lysobacter sp. | reverse complement strand
GTGTCGCCTCGGCGGTAAACGGGAAATGCGCGCCCCCGGCCACGCGCCAGCGATGGCGCAGGTACTGCGCGGTCTCCGCGACATCCAGCGGGGTCAGGTGGTAGCGCGCGGTGATGCGCTGGGCGAGCTGGCGCAGGTCCGTGCGCGCCAGCATCGTGCGCAGCTCGGGCTGTCCGATCAGGATGATCTGCAGCAGCTTCTGCGTCGGTGTTTCCAGGTTGTTCAGCAACCGCACCTGCTCGAGCGCATCGGCCGACAGGTTCTGCGCCTCGTCGATGATCAGCACCACGCGCAGGCCCTGCGAATACGCCTCCAGCAGGTAGGCATTGAGCGCGTCCACCAGCGCCTTGCGGCTGCCGCGGTGGTCCCCGATCTGCAGCCGCAGCTCCTGGCAAATGGTTTCCAGCAGCTCCACCGGCGTCAGCTGCGGATTGAGCACCAGCGCCACCCGTGCGTTTTCCGGCAACTGCTCCAGCACCACGCGGCACAGCGTGGTCTTGCCGGTGCCGACCTCGCCGGTCAGCTGCACGAAACCGCCACCGCCGCCCTGGTCGACACCGAACAGCAGGTGCGCCAATGCGTCCCGGTGACGCTCGCTGAGAAACACGAAACGCGGGTCGGGGGTGATCGAGAACGGTGGCTCGCTGAGCCCGTAGTGCGCCAGGTACATGCCGCCTCACAAGGGTTGCCGAGTGCTAGCCTGCCATGAAACCCGCCGGCGCGACCCCACGGATTTCGCGGCAGGACCGGCCAGTGCTTACTCGGCGCTGCCGCCCTTGGCTTCGCTGGTGCCGAGGATTTCCGGGTGCCGCAGTCGCGCACGGCTCAGCAGCGGATGGATGATCACCGCTGCCAGGATCACCGCGACCCCGGCATAGAACACCCCGGTGAGCTCGTGCTGCTCGCCCAGCAGCACGATCGCCAGCATGATCGCGTAGACCGGTTCCAGGTTCACCGCCAACTGCGCCGAGAACGCGCTCATGTGCCGCAGCGCGGCCAGCGACAACGCGAACGGCAGCAGCGTGCACACCAGCGACAGCGTCAGCAGCAGCGCGGTGTCCTGCAGGTTCGGCAGTACCAGCAGGTCGCCGGCGAATGCCGGGAAGATCATCGGCATCAGCGGCGCGAGCAGGGTCAGCGCGATGGTCCCGGCGCCCAGTTCGATCGCGGTTACCGTCAACGGGTCGCCGTGCTCGACCAGGCGCTTGTTGAGCGAGCCGAACAGCGCCACGAACAGCGCCGACAGCGCGCCGACCGCGATGCCGATGCGCATGTCGAGCGGCACCCCGCCGACCACCAGCGCGACACCGGGCAGCACCGCGATGCCCAGCACGAGGTCGCGCCGCGAGAACCGGCTGCGCGCCAGCCACGGTTCGACCATCGCCGTGAACACCGTCGCCAGCGCGACGCAGGTCGCCGCCACCGAGGCGTTGGACAACTTGATCGCGCCATAGAACGTCAGCCAGTGCAGCGCGACCAGCACGCCGATGCCCGCGTACGACCAGATCAGCCGTGCCGACATCGCGCGCAGTCCGCGCCAGACCCGCGGCACCAGCGCCAGCGCGGCAACCACCACCAGCATGCGCCACCACACCAGCGGCAGCGCCGGCAGCGTGATCAGCTTGCCGAGGATCGCGGTGAAGCCCCACAGCAGCACGCAGAAATGGATCTGCAGGAAGGCCTTGCGCGATTCGGGCGTGGCGAAGGTTGCGGGCATAGGGCCAGGAGGAAGGAGGGCAGGCATGGCGCAAGCGGCGGAGTCAGTCCGCCGTCACGGCGTCTTCGGTCGCGGCGGCAACTGCGAAAGCGCCGGGAAGGGACCCTGTCGCGATCCTGGTTGCCGGTGTGCTTCCAGGGCGGAAGTCTAGCGTGCACTCCCGGGGTTCGCGTGCACTGTCTATCGCCGCAGCTTGGCCCGCATGCGGCATGTGGATCAGTCGGCGCGCAGCTGCTCGATCAGCGCCAGCGCTGCCGCCGGGTTACGGTGTTTGGCGCCGCCGATGAAGAACACAAACACCTCACGTGGCCCGGCCCCGCCCTGCCGCCCACCGACGTGCGGCAACGTCTCCGGATCACTACCGCGCGCCCACTCGCCGGCGAACCGCGCCCACTTCGCAATCTCGTCTTCGCCGTAGCCGGTGTCCACGTCGTCGCGCGTCTGCATCAGGCGCGCATACACGAAGTCGCCGGTGATGTCGGCCAGCGACGGATGGTCGCTGGAGTCGGTGAACACCGTGGCGATGCCGCGTTGACGTGCGAGCGCAACGAACTCCGGCTCTCGGAAACTCGCGTGCCGCACTTCCAGCGCATGCCGTATCGGATGGCCATCGAGTACATCGGGCAGCGCATCGAGGAAGCTGTGGAGCTCGTCGGCGTCGAACGGCCGGTTCGGTGCCAGTTGCCACAGGACCGGCCCGAGTCGCCGGCCCAGTTCGGCCAGCCCGCCGGTCAGGAACCGGTTCGCGGCATCGCCGGCATCGGCGAGCGCGCCACGCTGGGTCACGTAATGCGGCGCCTTCACCGCGAACACGAAGTCCTCCGGGGTCTGCGCGGCCCAGCGCGCATAGGTCGCCGGCTTCTGCGCCCGGTAGAACGTGCTGTTGATCTCGATCGTCCCCAGCCGGCGGCTGGCGTACTCCAGTTCCTGCCGCTGCACCAGCCCGGCCGGGTAGAAATTGTCGCGCCACGGCGCATAGCTCCAGCCGCCGATGCCCACGCGGATGCAGCCCTGCGGCGATGCGTCATCATCGCGATCGGCGGCGCTCACCGACGAGCCGCCCGAGGCGATGCGGCAAGGCGAATCGTTGCGCTGGCGACCATGGCGCGCTCTCCATCGCACGTCGATGGCTGCACGATAGCCTCGTCGCGTTAACCCACCGTGGCCGCCGATCGGGCAGCGACCGGCGAGCGATGTGCCTCGGCGATGCCCGCAGGCATCGCCGCTGCGCATGGGCACAACGGAGCTACTTGATCGGCAGATCCATCATCAGCTGCCGCACGAAGCGCAGCGGCGGCGAGCCGTAGGACAGCACCTGGTCGTGGTACGCCTTGAGGGCGAACCCGTCGCCGCGCTTGGCCTCGATCTCGCGACGCAGGTCGATGTGCTCGCTGTAGCCGACGAAGTAGGTCGGCAGCTGCGCCGAGGTCAGCTGCGCGCGCACCCACTTGCCCGCGGCCTCGCGTTCCTGCTGGAACGTGGTCTGCGTCATCAGCGTCATCGCGTCTTCCCGGCTCATGCCATCGACGTGGATCGCCTGGTCGAGGATCGCGTTGGCGGTCGCGCGCAGCGCCCACTTGCGCTGGATCAGCTGCATCAGCAGGTCGCCGTCCATGTAACCGGCGTCGGCCATGATCTTCTCCGCGTACATGCCCCAGCCCTCGACGAACGGACCCGACCCGAGCACCGCGCGCAGCGTCGAGGGGTATTTGTTGGAGTGCGCCAGCTGCAGGTAGTGGCCCGGCATCGCCTCGTGGATGCTGAGCTCATGGATCGAGCGCGTGTTGTACTCGCGCAGGAACGAATCGACCTGCTCCTGGGTCCACTCGTCGGGGATCGGCGACACCGCGTAGAACGTGTCCAGCTGCTTGTCGAGCGGGCCGGGCGAGTCGCAGTACGCCACCGCGACGCCGCGCTGGAATTCCGGCATCAGGATGATCTGCACCGGCGTTTCCGGCACCGTGACCAGGTTCTTCTCGCGCACGAACGCGGTGGCCTGCGCCGTCGACTGCTTGGCGAGCTCGACCACCTGGTCGCGGGCCGGGCGGTCGGCGTACGCCAGTTCCAGCGCCGCCTCGATCACGTCCTGCTGCTGCTCGGGGCTGGGTGCGTCGGGCATCGCCGGCGCGATCGGCTCGCTGGCCTCGGTCTGCATCGCCAGCACCTTGCGCGCGATGTCGTACATCTCCGCGCGCGTCCGGGTGATCTCCGCCTCGGCACGGGTGCGGATCTCCTTGCGCGACAGCGGCGAACTCAACGCGAATGCCAGCTTCTCGTCGTACAGGGTCTCGCCGATGCGGAAGTTGCCCTTCGCGTTCGGCACCAGGGTCTTGTCGAGCCATTCCTGCTGCTCGGCAACCGCGGTACGCAGGGCCGCGATCGCCGCCTCCAGTCGCTTGCGCTCCGCATCCGGCAGCTCGCCGGCCTTCGGCGCGATCAGGCCGTCGACGATGCTGAGGATGCCGGCGTGCTGCCGGGCCACGGTCTCGGCATGGATCTTCGGCACCCGCGCCGGATCGAGGTTCTCGCGCATCTGCGCGAACAGCACCGGAATCTGTTCCATGCGCGCGGCCGCGGAGTTCAGTCGTTGCGGCAGCGGCGCGACCTCGCGCGCCATCAGGGTGTACAGCGCGCCGCCGGCCAGCTGGCTGTACAGCTGCGGATCCCAGGCCCAGCTCTGGAAGGTTTCGGTGCTCCACAGGTCGTAACGCACCTGGTTGCGCAGCATCGCCGCGTCGACCTGGTTGGCGCGCGAGAGTTTCGCGGCGTCGAGCGCATCGAGCTCGGCGATCATCTTGCGGTGGAAGTCGAGCGCGCGCTTGCGCCCCTGGGCACTGAGGTCATCGACGCGGTCATCGAAGCGGTGGTCGCCGATCTGGGTGGCGCTGACGGGCTGCAGCTGCACCCAGCCGTCGAGCCAGCGCGCGGCAAGATCGGTGAAGCGCGCGTCGGCGGCCGCGCTCACGGCGGCGGCATCCGGCGCCGGGGTCGCCGGGGGTTCCGGGGCCTGCTGCTGGCAGGCGGCCAGGCCGAGGGTCAGGGCTGCGCCGAGCAGCGCCAGGCGCAGCGCGGGCAGGGGTCGGGCGTGGGGCGCCGCGGGGGACATGACATCGGACATCGGGCGTCTCGGAGACGGGCGGACCAGCCGCGGATCGCCCGAGCATATCGCCGCGCGCGCGGCGCCGCATCCGCTGGAAGTCAGACGGCTCGTGATTCCCCGCCGGGGAGGGCAGCCAGCGCGCCTACTCGCGCGACCACGCGAACTCGTCGCTCTCGAATTCGACCAGCACGTCCAGGTCGAACGCCAGCGCCTCCACCGCCGCGCGCACCTTGTTCGCGGTGGACAGGTTGGGCGCGTCCACCTCGATCATCTGCAACCCGGGGCCCATGTCGTCGGGCAGGCCGGCGGAACTGGAATCGGGGTCGTCCATGTGCGGCATCAGGTCGGCCACTTCCTCGACATGTTCGATGCCTTCGATGCTGGTCAGCAGGTTGCTGATGGCGCGCGCGGCGTCTTCGCTGCCGGTCACGCGTAAACGCAAAAGGGGCATGTACATCGCCTCCACTACAGGGACGATCAGGCTAGGCAGGCGTCGGCAAAGACGGCGTGACGGCCTCTTGCCCCGGGCTTGTTTAGGCTGCGCAGATGAACAGCCAGATCACCGACCACCACCCCGACGTGGGCATGCGCCCGCTGGAACGCAGCGACCTGCATTTCGTCCACGTGCTCAACAACAACCGCAGCATGATGGGCTACTGGTTCGAGGAGCCTTACGAGTCCTTCGTCGAACTGGAGGAGCTCTACCGCAAGCACATCCACGACCAGTCCGAGCGGCGCTTCATCGTGGAGAACGAGGCCCGCGAGCGGGTCGGCCTGGTCGAACTGGTCGAGATCGACCACCTGCACCGGCGTGCCGAATTCCTGATCATGATCTCGCCCGAACACCAGGGCCAGGGGCTGGCCACCGCGGCGACGCGGCGCGCGATCAACTACGCGTTCCGGGTGCTGAATCTCTACAAGCTGTACCTGCTGGTGGACGTCGACAACGCCGCGGCGATCCACGTCTACGAGGTCTGCGGGTTCCAGCGCGAAGGCGTGCTGGTGGACGAGTTCTTCAGCGACGGCCGCTACCGCAGCGTGATCCGGATGTGCATCTTCCAGCACGAGGCGCTGGCGCTCGACCCGCCGGACGTCTAGCCGGCCATGCGCGTGCGCGGGCACACGCATGCCCCCGCATAGCGGCCGGCGATGCGTCTCCGGCCGGCCGCTCAGTCGGCCGGCGTCGCGCGGGTCGGCAGCGGTACGTTGCACACGTCGATGTGGCCAGCGGGCACCTTGTACCACTCGTCGCGACGATTGCGACGGGCCTCGACCAGCTCATCGAACAGCGGCGTGTCGGTGCGCAGCACCTGCAGCTGGCTGCGCTCGCCCTCGGGCACCTCGGCGGCGAGACGGATCGCGCGGATCGGGGTGCGCTGCTCGGGCTTCTCGTAGAAACCCAGCGGCCCGGTGCCACGCGGCAGCACCGAGAGGCGCTCGATGCCGTCGACCACGCGGCCCACCAGGGTGATGTTGCGGTCGAGCTGGCGCGGCGACTGCCCGGTCACGATGTACAACTCGGTGCTGTTGCTGGAGTCGGATTCGACGTCGCGGCCCGCGCCGACCATGCCGTAGCAATGGGTCAGCCACGCGGTCTTCGCGCCCGGATGGCGCGCGGCCGGGAAGCCGTCGACGAACCCGACTTCCGGCGCCCAGCCGTCCTTGTCGGGCAGGGCGTGGAAGTCCAGGCCTTCGCTGCTGCGGAGGAACTCGACCGGCAACTTCGGCTTCGCCGACCCCAGCGGCTTGCGCTGCGCGTCGTCCTCGGCCGGGTCGCCGAACTGCACCACGAAGTTGTCCTGCGAGCGGTTGATGCTCATCGCGTTCCAGTAACCCTCGCGCGCGAACGTGCGAATGTTGGCCACGTGCTCGGGGGCAAACGCGGGCGCCAGCTCGATCACCACCCGTCCGCTGTCGAGTTCCATGTAGATCGTGTTGCCCGGATCCAGTTCGCGCCAGTCGGAGGGCTGCGACGCGTCGAGGATTTCACCCATCGAGCGCGCCAGCACGGGCGCGGATGTCGCCGCCGCTTCGGGCTCCTGTGCCTGCGTGGAGGACACAGGGAGCGCCGTGGCGACGCCAAGGCAGAGCAGGGCGGCGGACAGCGACGACGGCAGCAGGCGCGAAGAGGGCACGGTGTGGCTCCATTGGATCGGTGCGGCGATTCTCACACAGCCGCGCCCGCCACGTTCCGTGGCCCGGGTGAGCAAAGCGCACCCGGGAACGAACCCCCAACCATCGTCGCGCTACCGCCGCTTAGTGCTTCGTATCCTTGCCGGGCCCCGACCCCGGCTTCTTCCCGCCGCCATCGCGCTTGTTCACCGTCGCCCAGGCGATGCGCTCGGCATCGTCCTTGGGGCGACCAGCCTCGCGTTCGCTCTCCTCGATGTGCTGCGCCTGGCGCTTCTGCTTGTCGGTATAGGCCTGCTTGTCACCACGGGTCATTGCTGCCTCCTCTGGCACCGGAACGGGAAGTCCGGCCAGCGCGGATCAGGCAACAGCCGCCGTTCACCCCATGCCAAAACGGCGTTAGCCATCGGTTCACTGACTAATGGCACACGCACTATAGTGAAGTCAGTACTACTGTCTGCTTCATGCAACCACCATCAGGCCACGGCCGGCAGCCATGAACGACCTCGAAGCGCAATTGCGCAAGTTCCAGAAGGAGCTCAGCAGCGGCACCGTCTCGCTGGCGCTGATGGCGGTCCTGGCTGCAGCGGATGAGCCGATGTACGGCTACCAGATCGCCAAGCAGCTGGAGCGCACCGGGGAAGGCGTGCTCAGCGGCAAGCAAAGCGCGTTGTATCCGGTGCTGCGAAATCTCGGTGGCGCCGGCCTGCTCGACAGTCATGTCGAACCCTCGGTGTCGGGCCCGCCGCGCCGCTACTACCGCATCACCGAAACCGGCCGCGAGGTCCTGCGCGAGTGGGTCGCCGCGTGGCGCGCCACCCGCGATTCCGTCGATTCCGTCCTGAAAGGGCTGCCCGCATGAACCTGTCCAACGCCCATACCGCTGCCACCACCGGCCATGCGCCGCCGACCTCGATCCCCGACTACCTCGAGCGCCTGCGGCGCGCGCTGGCCGGCGCCGACCCGGCGCTGGTCCAGGACGCGCTGTACGACGCCGAGGAGTACCTGCGTTCGGAACTGGCCGAGAACCCCGGCAAGAGCGAGGCCGAAGTCATCGCCTCCGTGTCCACCAGCTACGGCGCACCCGACGAGGTCGCCGAGATCTACCGCGACACCGAGACCACGGTACAGACCGCATTGCGCACGCCGCCGCCACCGCCGCGCAAATCGCTGCTGGGCCGCTTTTTCGGCGTCGCCGCGGAACCGCGCACGTACGCGGCCCTGTTCTACATGATGCTCAGCCTGGCGACCGGCATCTTCTACTTCACCTGGGTGGTGACCGGCGTCTCGCTGTCCGCGGGCCTGGCGGTGCTGATCATCGGCATCCCGTTCGTGATCCTGTTCCTGGGCTCGGTCCGGGTGCTGGCGCTGGTCGAAGGCCGCCTGGTCGAGGTCATGCTTGGCGAGCGCATGCCGCGCCGGCCGCTCTACAGCGGACGCGGCAAGCCGTGGCTGGAACGGATCAAGGACATGTTCACCGACCCGCGCACCTGGGGCACGTTGCTGTACATGCTGGCGATGCTGCCGCTGGGCATCGTGTACTTCACGCTCGCGGTGGTGCTGCTGAGCGTGTCGGCGTCGTTCATGGCCGCGCCGCTGGTGGCCCTGTTCGGCGACCTCGGCACCGGGGTGGCGGTCGATGGCTGGCAGTTGCTGACGTTCGACGGGCAGACCCTGACGACCTCGGTCCAACCCTGGGTGTTGCCGCTGCTGTTCGTCGCCGGCGTCCTGTTGCTGTTCGTGACCCTGCACATCGCCCGCGGCATCGGCAAGCTGCACGGCCAGTTCGCCAAGCACCTGCTGGTGAAGTCGGCGCAGTACGACTGAGCTGCGGCCCGACCACGCGCCTTGGCCGAGTAATCAGGGGCCTTGGCTTCGCCGGACCGGAAGTGTCCTGGCAGTCGGGCCTCGGCAATGGCCGCGATGGACACTTTCAAGCCGGTCGACGAAGCCAATCAACCCGTTTCGCCCGGATGAGGCATCAGGCTCGGTCAGCTTTCCCTGGCGGAACCCTTCTGCGCCAGGGCGCTGCCCGCCGCCGATTTTGAATCCGTGGATGTCCGTCCGTCGCGCAGTGTCTTGGATGCAGCCGTTGCGGCAGCGGATGAAGTTGTCTTGTCTGGTGCCTGGCGCTGGGACAGCGCGCTGGCAGCAGCAGATTTGGATGCGGCACCAGTGGCCGCGCTCGAAAGCGTCTTGGAGGCGCTCTGCGCCGCTTGCTTGGACGTGACTTCCTTATTGGTCATAAAACTCTCCTTCGGGGATCAAGCATCAAGCCGACCCGCAATGCATGAGTCGACCGTGGAACAGTCACCATACATTTCCAGCAATCAACGAAGCGTGTTCGGCTTGAGTGACCCGTTGGAGTTGCAGCCTCAGGCTGCCACGACGACGTGCGCCTGAATCTTGCCATCCACTGCATCGGCGCCAAAGCGGTCCGCGATCGCCTGGGTGGCCGCGTCAGTTGCGGCGTCAAGCTTGCTCGCATCGCGTTGCTCGATTTCGTTCCGCAGTGGCGTGCCTTGGCAGTACGCGATCGCCGCCGCCCTCGCAGATTCTGCCCGGCTGCGCGCGGCGACCGTCTCGATCCGCACGGAATGGTTGAAACCGCCCTTGGCCAGGTCTTGCTCGATAGTCACCAGGTTGTGATAGCCGTGAGGGGTGCGAGCCATGAAGCGTGGAGGGTCGGAGGGGAAAACCGATGCCAGCGCCGTGGTCACTGTGTCGGCGAATTCGTTCTCTTCGATTCGATCCCACACGTTGAAGATGAAGATCCCTCCGGGGCTGAGCACCCGATGGGCCTCCCGGAAGGCTTTCGTCTTGTCGGGGAAAAACATGACTCCGAACTGGCATACGACGGCATCGAACGTGCCATCGGGAAAGGGCAGTTGCATCGCATCCGCTGCGCGCCACTCGACCCTGCGGCTGGTTCCAAGCAGCTCGGCCTGGTCCAGCATTGTCTGATTCAAGTCCGTAGCCACGATGGAAGTGGACTGCGGAAGCGTCGAAGCCAGGGCGCGCGTGACCACGCCCGTTCCGGCGGCGACCTCCAGGACCCTCGATGGGTTTTCCATCCTCACTCGCTCGGCCAGGTCGGCCGCGTAGGGCTCAAAAATAAGAGGGACCAGGTGGGTCTCGTAGATCTTCGGAACCAAGCCGGCAAAGACTTTGTCTGTATCGGATGCTGTGGCCACTTGGGCTCCTTCCTGTGCGCGCCAGCGCTTGAATCTGGGCGAACGGCAACGGGCGAACCGGGGCCGGCTTCGATGTGAATCAACGGTCAGGTCGCAGCTCCGTCTGGGCTGCCGGCAGTCATGCCCAGGCCTGCAGCCAATTACGACGCTACGAAGAGTTCAAGGGTGTCAGGACGCACACCGTCGGACTTCATCGCGGCGGCCGCATCAGTCCCCTGGAGCGCTTCGTTCAGAGCATCGAGACTCGGCACGTTCTCGATAACGACGCCGACACGGTTCCCCCCGTCCGGGCTGATGAATGTCTTTGCCGTCATGCCGCGCGCAGCGAAAAATTCATCCCGCCTGGGCGAACCGAGCCAATGGGCAACATCGTCCACGTCATGCAACGCGATTACTGTAGTCATCTTGGCAAGTCTCCGTCGAAAGGGATCAGGGGAGGGTACCGGAGCGAAATGGTGAACTCAGGCTGGTGGGGACGCCACACATATAGCGCGATCAGCTTCATCCGGTCCACGCCTGAATCAAGTCCGCCGCACCCTGCCGGCCGGTGAGTTGCTGCAGTCCAACGACCGTATTTCAACGCAGCGGTGGAGCAGGTTCGGCCAGCATGAGTTCTAGGCGCGCACCAGCGTCCATATCCACAAGCCAAGCCCAGCCAGCGCCGCAACCCAGATGGCCACGATGACCGCCGCCATCGCACGGCTGACCGGCAGATCTGCGGCAATGGCAGCTTTTGCCCGCGCAGCGAGCATGACCTCGGCCGGAACAAGGCGCAGCACGAGCACCAGCCCCAGGGGGACAATGATCAGGTCGTCAAGGTAGCCAAGAACGGGAATGAAGTCTGGTATGAGGTCGATGGGGCTGAGGGCGTAAGCCGCGATGAACAGCGCGAGCAGGCGCACCAGCCACGGCGTGCGCGGGTCGCGTGCCGCAAAGTAGACGACGAGCGTTTGTTGCTTCAGCCCTTTCGCCCACTGCCTGATCGAGGAAAGTGTCATGCGCGCCTGGTACCTGAATCAAACGGACTCGCAACGTGCGACCCGGGAGTGGAATGAACAACGCCAGCAACGCTGATCGACGAAGCGCCGAAGCGGATCCGGCTTGAATGAATTGTCAGGTTGCACCGAAAGCCTGTGGAGCAGACGAGCGGAGTGTGGCCCAGGCAGCATCTTCATTGAGGAGCTTGGCCAACGCGGCGGCATCGGCCGGCACCCATGCGGGAAACGGTACTTCCTCCAGAGCGTGTTTACCTGAGGCATTGTGGCGCTCATGAAACTGAGCCAAGCGCTCGGGCGGGAATTGGCTTCCAACGCGCACCAGAGCCGGCCAGAGGCGTCGGTGGACAAAGGTGACTTTCGACTCAAGGAGCCGGCAGACAAGCACGGCATCAGAAGCTCTCAGCGCTCGCGTGATGCGGAAGATATCCTTCGCGCGCGGATGCGACCACCAATTTCCCTTGATCGGCTCCCCGGCGATGGCCTCGGCCAGCGATGGCACCGGTCCGCGAGCGGATTCCAGAACAATCCCGCGCTCGCACACAAAGGTAGTGGCTTCCTGCAAGTTCACCGTAATGAACTGTTAGGCCCGTTGCCGAGAAGCACGGTGCCAAGGTGTCGATATGCCTTGAACTCCAGCATGTGTCCGCTTGGGTCGCGAAGCAGAAGCTTGCCGTGCTCCGTTTGGGTGTCTTTGCCAAAGACGGCGGGCGGGGCAAGCAAAGGATACCCAGAAGCTGCTACTGCGGCACAAAGAACCTCCCACTCCTCCCACGGAAGAATGGCGCCGAAGTGTTGGACGCCTTGGGCCTCGGGGGGAACCACCTGCTCAGGGCGCTGATGGAAGGTGACTTGGTGCCCGAAGACGATCAGATCGATCCACTCTGGGGTGACGCGCCCAAGAGCGGCGCCTAAGACAGAGCAGTAAAAAGCCCGGGTCTCTTCAAGGTCGTGGACCGGCAGCGACAGATGGAAGATGGTTCGGTTCACTTTGAACTCCATCAACGGGCCTAACGCTTGAATTAAGCCAACCCGCAACGCGCGAGCCGGGAGTGGAGGGAACAACGCCAGCAACACGCTTCAGCGAAGCGACGAAACGGGTTCGGCTTGAATGAATTGTTAGCGCCCACTTTGGTTAGAGGGAGTCAAATCGGCTCTGCAGCGATGACGACAGATCACTAGCGCTGCCAAAATTAGCCGATGGGTCATCGCACACGTTATTTCCTCCAAGCAATTGTTGGTATCCATTAGGGCCGCCAGGCGAGTCGATCGTCGCGAAAGAAGTCCGCTCTTTATGGCCGCTGCCCTGATCTGACGCAAACTCACCGCACAGCATGTAACGCATTGAGCCCTCCGAGTTCATCAAATACCCGATGCGCACGTTATAGAACCGGAGAGCTTCCGCAGGAGGGTGCGCATGAAAGTCTGCGGCAGCAGCGGCAAGCAAAAATTCCACGGTTGCCGTCGCTGACGCTTCATGCGTATTGACGCCAACAGATTCTTCAGACTGCATCACTGCGCCTCTGCCGTCCCTGACTCCGGCTGCACTGCAACCGATAGTAATCAGCGCGGCAACAATAACTACGAGATGTCGCATATTTTCCTTGGGCGCTAACGCCTGAATTAAGCCCGACCCGTAACGGGCCAATCGTCAGCCGATGCTACCCGCGCCAGCGACACAGTTGAACGAAGCGATGAAACGGGTTCGGCATGAATGAATTGTTAAGCCTGGCTTGGCATTGGCACTTCCGTGCCAAGATCCGCAAATAGCAGATAACGGGATACCGCTGTCGCCCATTTTTCGTGCCGCATCTTCTCGGCTGCTACCTGCACGTTTGGGT
>DATHRJ010000175.1:0-3396 GCA_035465455.1 Lysobacter sp. | reverse complement strand
GGTGGTCACGCCAGCGCCGGAGACATCGACATGCACGCCGCTCGCGTCTGCGCCGGCCGTGCCCTGGTTGGGCCAGAACACCGTCACCGGCAGCGCCGGGTCGTCGCGCAGGGCGCGGCCGAGGTAGTAGCTGTTGACGATGCCGACCTCGCAGCGCCCGGCGGCGACCGCCTCGATCACCGCGGTGTCATTGGCGAACGGCGGCGCGGCCAGGTTGGCGACCCAGCCCTGGACGATCTGCTCGGCACCCTCCGCACCAAGCCTGGCGATCATCGTGGCCACCAGGCTCTGGTTGTACACCGAGGCGCTGGTGCGCAGGCACAGCTTGCCGCGCCATTTCGGATCGGCCAGGTCCTCGTAGGTCGACAACGATGCAGCGGGTGTCACCGCCGGGTTGTGGATCAGCGTGCGCGCGCGCACCGACAGGCCGAACCAGCGGTTCTCGGGATCACGCAGGTTCTCCGGGATGTTCGCCTGCAGCACCGGCGAGTCCAGCGGCTGCAGCAGTCCGAGGTTGGTCGCCTGCCAGAGGTTGCCTGCATCCACGGTGATGAACACATCGGCCGGCGTGCGGCTGCCTTCGGCGCGCAGGCGCTCCATCAGCGGCGGCGCCTTGTCGGTGAGGTAGGTGATCTTGACGCCGGTTTCCCGGGTGTAACGGTCGAACAGCGGCTTGACGAGCTGCTCGTTGCGCGAGGTGTAGACCACCAGTTCCTGCGGTGGTGCCGCGTCCGCGTCGGCCGGGGTCGAGGTTTCCGTACCTTGCTGCGGTCCGCTGCAAGCGGCGACAAGGACGGTCAAGGCACTGCAGGCAATGGTCAACGGTCGCATCGGAGTTCTCGCAGAGAATGAGAATCACTATTATCTACTATTCCGGGTCGATGCCAAACACGTCGGCGCAATCCGTCCTCCCGTGACATCTGGGCGCAGGACGCACGCGCGGCGGCAAGCCCGGCCAGATCCGTTGGAGCACTTGGCCCGACCCCCGGGCGCGGCTTAAGCTCGGGCACACACAGGCGGAGACGGACAATGAGCTGGTTGGGGATCGTGATGGTGGTCGTGGGGCTCATCCTGGCGTTCAAGGTCGCGGGTTTCATGATGAAGCTGCTCATGTGGGCGCTGGTGCTGGCCGGGCTGTACTGGCTGCTGGCACCGACCCTGGGATTGCCAACGCTGTCCTAGCAGGGGATAGGCGATGACCGCAGAACCGTTGCAGGCGTACCAGGACCGCAACCAGGACATCGGCCGGATGGTCCGCGAGGTGTATGCGTGCATCTCCGGCCCGGCCGGTGCGCCACGCGACTGGGCGCGGTTCCGCGAGTTGCACCATCCTCTCGCGCGCAGCCTGCGGACCGTGGTCGAGGACGACGGCCGCACGCACGCGGCGATCTTCGACGTCGAAGGCTATATCGCCGATGTCGCCCCGCGTTTCGCGGGCATGGATTTCCACGAGATCGAGATCGAGCAGCGTATCGAACGCTTCGGCCAGGTCGCGCACGTCTGGAGCCGCTACGAGGCGCGTGCGACGCCCGATTCGCCGGTGCTGCTGAAGCGCGGCGCCAACAGCATCCAGTTGTGCCGCGAGCACGGCCGGTGGTGGGTATTCAGCACCGTGTGGGACAACGAGCGCGAAGGCGTGGTCCTGGAGCCCTGGTAGCGCAATGCGCGCGGCGCGACGCGCGCTAGCGGGGGCTCACACCGAGCAGTTCGACCTCGAACACCAGCGACCCATTCGGCGGGATCGCGCCGCCGGCGCCCTTGCGGCCGTAGCCGTACTCGGGCGGAATCAGCAGCACGCGCTTGCCGCCCACGCGCATCCCGGCCACGCCCTCGTCCCAGCCGCGGATGACCCGGCCGGCGCCCAGCAGGAACGTGAAGGGCTCGCCGCGATCGACCGAGCTGTCGAACTTTTGGCCGCGCCGGTCCGGGGTGTCCTCGTCATACAGCCAGCCGGTGTAGTGCACGGTGACGTCGCTGCCGGAGACGGCGACGGCGCCGCTGCCCGCCTGCACGTCGATGCGCTGCAGCTGCGCGACGCGCCCACCGGGCGCCGGCCCGGGCTCGGTGCAGCCGGCCAGCGCGGACACGGCCAGCGCCACGCACAACAGCCGGATCGGCCAATGCGGCATGTTCGTTTCCAGTAGCGATGGGCGCGCATTGTCGGTCACCAGCGCGTCGCCGGTCACGCGCTGCGTGCCGGCGCCCGCGCGGGCCCTGCACGATCACGGCCCAGCCGTCGCCGGCAACCACACCCGGGTGGGATATCCCAGCGTCGGGACGTCAGGCACTGCTCATTGATGCGGTCGTCCAGGAATCGGCGTCCATTCGTCGGTCGAAACCGGTGCGACGATCGTCCTCGAAACGGATCATCTCGCGACGGTCGTAGCGCAGGCGGCGGTCCTCCAGGAACCGTCGCTCCTCCCCCGTGCGCGCCTGGCTCGGCGCGCGCGCGATTTCCTCCGCAGCTGCCGGCCCGTGGGCACTGCCATCATCGCCGGTTCGATTTTCGGTAGGTCCCATCCTGTGCCTCCAGTCGCCGGCCTGCGGGCTGCCCAAGCGCATCGCCAGGCTCTTCGCCGTGCGCTTTCTTCTACGCGGAGCACTGGTGATGCCGGACACGGGCGGCTGCCGGAAACGGTGCTGCTGCGGCCGGCGTGGTGGAACTCGTCACCGGCCCTTGCCTGCGGGCGCGCTTTCATCGGGGCGCCTGCATAACCCCGCACAGGAGCCCCGATGAACATCCGCAACGATGCCAACCCCACCCACGACCGCGCTGCCAGCATCGAAAAACTCGCCGAACTGATCCGCGACGTGGACATCGCCATGCTGACCACGGTGGCCCCCGATGGCCACCTGGTCAGTCGTCCGCTCGGCACCCAGCAGGTCGAATTCGATGGCGACCTGTGGTTCGCGACCGGATGCGACAGCGGCAAGGCCGACGAGATCCAGGCCAACCCGTACGTCAATGTCGCCTATGCCGCGCCGGCGCGCGACATCTATGTGTCGGTCGCAGGGCGCGCATCTCTGGTGCGCGACCGCGAGAAGATCGAGCAGGTGTGGTCGCCGCGGATGGAGCTGTATTTCCACGGTGGCAAGGACGATCCCAACCTGTGCCTGATCCGGGTTGAGGCCGATAGCGCCGAGTACTGGGACGGCCATGGGCGGCGGCTGGGCCAGGCGCTGCACCTGCTGCTGAGCGCGGTCACCGACGAGCCGGCAAGCCTGCAGGAAAACGAGCGCATCGACCTGCGCTGAGGCGGCGTCCGGGCAGCGACCCTAGCCGGTGGTGCCGGTGGCGCGCGGCTGCAGGTCGAGCGCTACCGGCACCAGCGTCGCCAGCAGGCGCTGCAACGCACCGATGTCCGCCGGCTTGCTGTAGTGGTGGTCGAACCCGGC
>DATHRJ010000174.1:0-2087 GCA_035465455.1 Lysobacter sp. | reverse complement strand
CGCCACGCCGGTGCAGTTCTGGCTGGGCGCGCGGTTTTACAAGGCGGCCTGGGGCGCGATCCGCGCCGGCACCGGCAACATGGACCTGCTGGTGGCGCTCGGCACCAGCGCCGCGTACGGGCTGAGCGTGTATCACCTGCTCGCGGCCGACGCCCACGGCCCGCTGTATTTCGAGGCATCGGCGGTGATCATCACCCTGATCCTCATGGGCAAATGGCTGGAGGCGCGCGCCAAGCGCCAGACCACCGCCGCGATCCGTGCCCTGCAGGCCCTGCGCCCGGCCACCGCGCGCGTGCAACGCGACGGCGAAGTGGTGGAGGTCGCGATCGCCGAGGTGGTGCTGGGCGACCACGTGGTCGTGCGCCCCGGCGAGCGTTTCCCGGTGGACGGGCGGCTCATCGAGGGACGCACCCACGCCGACGAATCGCTGATCACCGGAGAATCGCTGCCGGTGGCCAAGGCCGAAGGCGACCGCGTCACCGGCGGTGCGGTCAACGGCGAGGGCCTGGTCACGGTGGAGACGACCGCGGTCGGCGCGGAGACCGCGCTGGCCCGCATCATCCGCATGGTCGAGGACGCGCAGGCGAAGAAGGCGCCGATCCAGCGCGTGGTCGACCGCGTCAGCGCCGTGTTCGTGCCGGTGGTGCTGGTGCTCGCGCTGCTGACCGCGGTCGGCTGGGGCGTGGCCAATGGCGACTGGAACCAGGCGATCCTCAACGCGGTCGCGGTGCTGGTCATCGCCTGCCCCTGCGCGCTGGGGCTGGCCACGCCGACCGCGATCATGGCCGGCACCGGCGTGGCCGCCCGCGCCGGCATCCTGATCAAGGATGCCGAAGCGCTGGATACGACGCGGCACGTATCGATCGTCGCCTTCGACAAGACTGGCACCCTCACCGAAGGCCGGCCGGTGCTGGCTGAGCGCCATGCCAGCAACGGCGACGACGATGAACTGCTCGCAATGGCCGCCGCGCTGCAGGCTGGCAGCGAACATCCGCTGGCCAAAGCCGTGCTCGATGCTTACGGGACCGGGCAGAAACTCCTTGCGGCCAGCGGCGTCCACGCGGTCGCCGGGCGCGGCCTGCGCGGCGTGGTGGCCGGTCGCGAGCTGCTGCTCGGCAGCAGCGCGATGATGGCCGCCGCGGGCGTGCCGATGGACTCGCTGGCCGAGCGCGCCGAATCGCTCGGCGCCTCGGGCCATACCGTGTCGTGGCTCGGCGAGGTGACCGCGGCCGGCCCGGTGCTGCTCGGCCTGCTGTCGTTCCGCGACCAGCCGCGAGCCGGCGCCGCGGACGCGATCGCACTGCTGCACTCACTCGGACTGCGCACGGTGATGATTTCCGGCGACAACATCGGCGCCGCGCAGGCGGTGGCCAATGCGCTCGGGATCGACGAGGTCCGCGCCAATGTCATGCCCGGGGACAAGGCCGCGGTGGTCGAGGCGCTGTCGGCCGAAGGCCGCGTGGCGATGGTCGGCGACGGCATCAACGACGCACCCGCGCTCGCGGCCGCCCATGTCGGGTTCGCGATGGGCACCGGCACCGACGTGGCGATGCACGCCGCCGGCATCACCCTGATGCGCCCGGCACCGGCACTGGTGGCCGCCGCGATCGGCATCTCGCGCCGCACCACGCGCAAGATCCACCAGAACCTGTTCTGGGCCTTCGGCTACAACGTGGTCGGCATCCCGTTGGCCGCGTTCGGCTTGCTCGACCCGGTCATCGCCGGAGCCGCGATGGCGTTGTCGTCGGTCAGCGTGATCGCCAACACGCTGCTGCTGCGGAACTGGAAACCGGCGTTCCAGGCTTGAGGGACACTGCAAACATGGCCAGGCAGCACAACATCGCCCGCCCCGAACTCGCCGAAGCGCGCCAGCAGGGGCTGCACAACATCGGCGAAGCCGCGGAGCTTTCCGGCGTCAGCAGCAAGAGGATCCGGCACTACGAAAGCATCGGGCTGATACCCGAGGCCGGGCGGACGTCCGCCGGCTATCGCATCTAGACCGAGGCCGACATCCACCGCCTGCGATTCATCAAGCGCTCGCGGTCGCTGGGCTTTTCGACCAGACAGATCGAGACCCTGCTGGGCCT
>DATHRJ010000173.1:0-9527 GCA_035465455.1 Lysobacter sp. | reverse complement strand
CCGGCGACCTGGGCACCACGATCCGCAGCGCACTGGTGGACTCGGAATGGCTGATCCTGATCTGTTCGCCGACCGCGGCCAAATCGCACTGGGTCAACGCCGAGGTCGAGGCTTTCCTGGCCAGTGGCCGCGGCGACCGCGTGCTGTGCTTCGTGGTCGGTGGCGCGCCCGGCAGCACCGACCCGGACCAGCAGTGTTTTCCGCCGGCGCTGCTGCAGCCCGATGCGGGCGGAGTGCTGCGCGAACCACTGGCTGCCGATGCCCGTCCGAGTGGCGACGGCCGCGAGCGCGCATTCCTCAAACTGGTCGCCGGCCTGCTGGGGGTCGGCTACGACGCCCTCGCCCAGCGCGAGGCCCAGCGCCGCGCGCGCCGGCTCACGGCGATCGCGTCGGCATCGCTGCTGGGCATGACGATCGCGCTGGGACTGGCCTTCACCGCCTATCTCGCCCGCAACGAGGCGGTGGTCGCGCGCAATGACGCGCAGCGGCGCCAGGCGCAGGCCGAGGACATATTGGGGTTCATGCTTGGCGATCTGCGCGAAAAACTGACCACGGTTGGGCGCCTGGACCTGATGGGCGCAGTCGATGCCAAGGCGATGACCTACTTCGCCGCGCTGGACCCGCGCGATCTGTCCGACCGCACCCTGGAGGAACAGGCTCGCGCGCTCACCGGCATGGGCCAGGTACGGCTGGATGAGGGTGACCACGACGCGGCGATGTCGGCGTTCCGCGAGGCGCACGCACGCAGCACCGCATTGCGCGAACGCGCGCCCGGCAACGGCCAGCGCCTGTACGACCTTGCCCAGGCCGAGTACTGGATCGGCGCGGTCGCGCTGCAACAGGGCCGCCTTGACGACACCGAAACCTGGTTTCGCAGGTACCGCGACAGCGCGATCGAACTGGCGGCGATGGACCGCGCCAACTTCGACTGGCAACGGGAAATGGTCTACGGGCACCAGAACCTGGCGGTGCTGGATGAAAGCCGCGGGCGCTACGCGGCAGCCGAGCAGGCGATGGTGGCGCAACTGGAACTGTATCGAATCTGGACCGCGCAGCGTCCACAGGACCTCGCACTGCGCTTCGACGCCGCCAACATCGCATCCTGGCTGGGCAGTCTGGCAATGCGCCAGGGACGGCTCGCGGAGGCAGAGGCCTACTTCACCGAGCAGGTGGCGGCGATCCGGCAGAACGTGGTCGACGACCCGGACAATGCGAAATGGCAGGAGAACAGCATCGATGCGATGGTGCTGCTCGCCGACGCCCAGGCACAACGGGGACGCGTGCCGGACGCGCAGGCGAACGTCGACATCGCTGCGTCGATCGCCGCCGCGCTGCTGGATCAGGATCCGGCAAACAACGGGTGGAGGCTCGCGCTTGCCGGCTGCCGCCTGTGGCAGGCGGAACTGGCGCCTGCGCGCGATCCTACGGCTGAGCTGCGTGCAGCCGAAGCGGCAACGCTGGTCGCACGAGCCCATGCGGCCGAACCGCAGAGTGAGTGGGCCATGCGGTTTGTGGTCAGGGCACACAACGTGCAGGCCCGGCTGGCGCTGCTGCGGGGCGATGCGGCCGCCACGCGCGATCACCTGACGGCCGCCAAGGCGCTCATCGAACCGGCGTGGCGGGCGCAGCAGAACGAGGCCCTCCGGCTATGGCTGGCACGGACCCGGCTGCTGCAGGCGGACGTGGCGCAGCGCGACGGCCATGCCGCGGCGGCGACGTCCGCCTGGGGCGAGGTGCGGCAGCTGCTGCTCGACGATGCCACCGGCGAGATTCCCTTCGATCGGCTCGACCCGCTGATCCGGGCGCTGGATTCGCTGGGCCAGTCCTCCGAGGCGATGCCGCTTCGGCAACGCCTGGAAGCTGCGGGCTACGTGCCGCGGCAGCCGTTCGCTACCGTCCGCAGCGTGAGGTAAGCCATCGATCCATTTCCCCATCCAAATCCCACGGGCGATTGGCCCGTATCCCGGCCGACCGGCCACTCAAGCAAGGAGCAGCACCATGCCGAATACACCGAACATCAACCTCGACATCCGCCTGGGTGGCTCAAGCGATCCCTACTGGGTCAATGTTGACGCGAGCAACGGCCAGAGATATGGCTACCTCTACACCGGCGGCGACGATGGACACGGAGGACTGGTGCAGACCGCCGGACAGGGCCGCGACACCGCCCAGATCCAGTTGACCGCGGACAACCGTTACCAGATCGGCAGCTGCACCTTCGAAAATGACGTGAACAACCAGCTGACCTGGAATGGCTTCTCCGGGCGGGCCGGCAGCATTGTCGACGCCAATACGGCGGTTGAAACCGCCGAATACATCATCCACGTGACCGATACCGGCAACGGCAACTGCTCCATCCCGTGTGACCCCACCGTCACCAACAAGCAACCCACCACCGCCCCCTGAGCACGATCGACGTCGTGGCGGTGCCACCGCACGGGCGGACATCGATGCTAAAAGCAGAAGCGGGCCGTAGCCCGCTTCTGCATCAGCGCGGCTGCGGAGCTGCAATCACGCGCGCACGCGCTTGGGAAACCCGACCATGCGGTTGAGCTCCTCGTCCCACAACTTCAGCCCGGCGCTCTTGAGGCTGGAGCGGAATGTCAGGCGCGGCGCTTTCTGCAGCAGTTCGCTGGATTCGTACGCCTCGCGCAGGCGGTAATTGGGGATGCGGCTGGCGAGGTGATGGATGTGGTGGTAGCCGATGTTGCCGGTGAACCAGTGCATCACCCGCGGCAGGTCGTAGAACGAGCTGCCGGCGATCGCGGCCTCGTGCGAATCCCACTCGCCCTTGCGGGTCCAGTAGGTGTCCTCGAACGTGTGCTGCACGTAGAACAGCCACACGCCCGCGGCACCGGCGATCAGCACCACCGGAAGGTGCACCAGCAGTACGGTGGTCCATCCGATGGCAAAGCCCATCGCACCGCCAACCACGACCAGCATCAGGTTGTTGAGCAGCACGCTGGCCCATTCCTTCTTCCACGAAAACGGCAGGTCGAACGGGAAGCGGTGCTTGATCACGAACTGGTACGCCGGGCCGATCCCCAGCAGCACCGGCGTGCTGCGGTAGAAGCGGTAGCAGAAGCGACGGAAGCGCGACAGCGCCTTGTACTCGGAAACCGTCAGCGTCTCGATGTCGCCCATCTCGCGGCGGTCGAGGTTGCCCGAGGTGCCGTGGTGCACCGCGTGGGTCTTTTTCCAGTAACCGTACGGGAACAGCGTGACCAGCCCGAGGCAGCGCCCGACGATGTCGTTGGCGCGCTGGCTGGCAAAGAACGAGCCATGCCCGCAGTCGTGCTGGATGATGAAGGTGCGCACGTACAGGCCCGCGGCGGGCAGCGCCAGCAGCAGCGTCCAGCCATAGCCCCACTGCGCGACCACGCTCCAGGCCATCAGCGCCCAGATCGCGGCGAACGGCACCAGCGTGTTGATCAGTTGCCACACCGCGCGCCCCAGGTGCGGCTTTGCGAAGCTCGCGCAGAGTTTGCGCAGGTTGGTGACGGGGGCAGACGACGCGACGTGGCTCAAGCGGGTTCTCCAGCGTGGAGATGCATTGTCCAGTCCGGGTGCCCTAACGGCAATGGACATTGACACCGGCTATCGTTTTTGTTCAGCCCGCGTGACGAAGATCATGTTTCTGAACCGGCGCTCGTCGCATTGCGCTCCCGGCACACGCGTAGACTCCGTCCTCCCCGCGCTTGCCGCGACACGGAAACACCATGCGGGCTCCAAGCATCGCCGCGAACCTTCCCGGTATCGACCCGTCCGTGCAGTGCGATGACTGCGAGGCGATCTGCTGCCGCCTGACGGTGGTGCTGTTGCCGGGCGACGACGCCGTGCCCGAACGCTTCACCACCCGTGACGCCCGCGGCATGGCGATCATGGCGCACGGCGAGGATGGCTGGTGCGCCGCACTCGACCTGGACACCATGCGCTGCTCGATCTACGAGCAGCGCCCCGGCATCTGCCGCAAGTTCGCGATGGGCAGCGAGTTCTGCCGCTCCGAACGCGAGGCATGGCCCGGCCTGGAAGCGGCGATGGGGACGCCGTCCACGCGCGAAATCCCGCTGCTGCTGCGCTGAGCCGGGCGCGCCGTGTCGGCCTGGTTCGTGTACCTGATCCAATGCCGCGATGGCAGCATCTACACCGGCATCGCCACCGATGTCGAACGGCGCTTCGCGCAACACCTCGCCGGCAAGGGCGCGCGTTACACCCGCGCCAATCCGCCGGTGCAGTTGCTGGCACGCTTCCCGCATCCCGACCGCGCCAGCGCCAGCCGCGCCGAATACGCGATCAAGCAGCTGACCCCCGCGCGCAAGCGCGCGCTGTGCGCTACCGCCCCGACGCCGGCGGTTGCACGACGCAAGTCCCACTGCGACCCTGATGCATCCCTCATCCCGGCGCCCGACGTGCACGCAGACCTGCAGACCATCGATTTCCCGCTCGACCGCGACCACGTCGAGCTCAACCAGTTGCTGAAACTGGTCGGCGTGTGCGACAGCGGCGGCGCCGGCAAAGTTCTGGTGGCCAGCGGCGCGGTGGCCGTCGACGGCACGGTCGAACTGCGCAAGACCTGCAAGATCCGCGCGGGGCAGTCGGTCACCCTCGACGGCATCGAAATCCGGGTGCTCGCCGCCTGAGTCCGAAGGGGCATCGCAGCGCGCTATCTGCGCGCTGCTGAACGGTACGGGTCGATCAACAGCGCGGTGACGGCACGTTAACCGCGCCGCGCCTAGCGTGCAGCCAACTCGCAGATCCCCCAGAGAGCCCTTGCCGCAATGACCGCCGACGTCTCGCACGTGCCCGATGCCGCCCCCACGGTGCTGATCGTCGATCAGGACACCGCGTTCGCCGACTCGACCGCCGGGTTCGCCAGGTCGCGAGGGTTCCGCCCGACACTTGCCCACTCGCTCGCGCAGTCGCGAAGGATGACCGGGACCACCGGCTCCGACCTGATGCTGATCGACCCCGCCCTGCCGGATGGTTCCGGCCTGGACCTGCTGGCCGAACTGGACCTGCATCGACACGGGCGCATTGCGATCGTCACCGATACCCCCACGGTCGAATCGGCCATGCGCGCGGTGTCGCTGCCGGTCAGCGACTACCTGGTCAAGCCGCTTTGCCTGGCGCGGCTGGAGGCGTTGCTCACCGATGCTTCGTTGCGGGCGCGGGCGCAACTGGCCCCGCGCAACCCGCATGCACTGATCGGCGAGTCCGATGCGATCCGCAGCGTGCTCGACGACCTGCACCGGATCGCGCCGACCAGCGCCTCGGTACTGGTCGCGGGCGAGAGCGGCACCGGCAAGGAACTGGTCGCGCGGGCGCTGCATGACAGGAGCGGTCGCAGCGGACCGTTCATCGCGGTCAACTGCGGCGCGATCGCACCGGAACTGCTGGCCAGCCACCTGTTCGGGCACGAGCGCGGGAGTTTCACCGGTGCGGCCAGTCGCCATGTCGGGTTCTTCGAGCAGGCCCACCGCGGCACGCTGTTCCTGGACGAGATCACCGAGATGTCGCCGGCGCTGCAGGTGTACCTGCTGCGGGTGCTGGAAACCGGGATGATCACCCGCGTTGGCGGCAGCGAGGAGATCCCGTTCGATGCGCGCATGGTCGCGGCCACCAATCGCGACCCGGTGGAGGCGATCGATCGCGGCCTGCTGCGCGAGGACCTGTTCTATCGCCTCGCCGACTTCATCGTCGAACTGCCGCCGCTGCGCGCACGCGACCACGACGTGCTGCTGCTGGCGCACTGCTTCATCGACCGGCTCAACCGTGAGCACGGGCGCAACAAGCGATTGGCCGGCGATTCCGAGCGCGTGCTGCTGCGGCACAACTGGCCGGGCAACGTGCGTGAGTTGCGCAGCGTGGTCCAGCGCGCGTACATCCTCGGTGACCAGGACCTGGTGCGGGTGCAGCTGCCTAACCGGCGCCTGGCCGCGCTGCACCAGGACGCGAGCACCGTCACCTTCAATGTCGGCATGTCGTACGCCCAGGTCGAGCACGAGATGCTGCTCAAGACCCTGGAGCGCTATGGCAACGACAAGACCCGCGCCGCGCAGGCGCTGGGCGTCAGCGTGCGCACCATCCACAACCACCTTGCCCGGCACCGCCAGGAATCGGAGGCGGACGAGGACGTGTTCATCGGCACGTGCAACGCCACCCGACTGGCGGAAACCCCGCGGCTGACGTCGGTGGGCTGATCCGTTCGCGGCCCGTGTGCCCGGCGCGCACTGGCGGCAAGAAGGCCAGCGCATTGCGCGCGGGCCTTCGCTTGCCCATGCGAACTGGTCAGTGCGGTGTGCTGCCCGGGGAACCGGAGGCGCTACCGGAACCACGCGTCGATGGGCTGCGACCCTCGCCCTGGCTGCCGCTCTTGCCCAGCGATTCCGTCCTGCTGCGTCCCGGGCTTATGCCCGACTCGACCCGGATCCGGTTATCCACCTCGCGCACGCCGCTGCAGCTTTCGGCGATGTCCTCGGCGCGATGCTTCATCCAGCGCTCCTCCACCGTGCCCTCCAGGGTGACCACGCCCTGCTCGGCCTTGATCTCGATTTCGCTGGCATCCAGATCGTCATCCTGGGTCAGGCGCTCGCAGACGTCCTCGCGGATGCGCTCGTCGGAGCGGGTGTAGTTCCTGGGCCCGATGCCGCGGAAGCTGCGCTGGCCGAGACCGGCGCCGTAGCCAAGTTGCTGCGGGCTGCCATAGCCTCCCGACATGCCGCCGTATCCACCCGTCAGGCCCTCGCCAATCTGCCGGCCGCCCTGGTCCACGCCATGGCCGCGGGAGCCGTACTGCTCTCCCTCCTGCCATCCCTGTTGCATTCCGCGCTGCCAATCCTGCTGCTGGCCGCCCTGCTGCCGACCTTGTCCGGAGCGTTCGCTGCCCTGGCCGTAACCCTGGCCGCTCTGCCCGGAGGGTTTGCTGCCCTGGCCGTAGCCCTGGCGACCCTGCCCGATGCGTTCGCTGCCCTGGCCGTAGCCCTGGCCGCCGTAGAAGTCCGAGCCACGCTCGCTCTCCCAGCCCTGCGTGCGCTCACCCAACTCGCCAAAGCCCTGCTGCACGCCCTGGTCGCGACCGTACTGCTGGCCCTGTTGTTGATAACCCGGCGATTCGCGCCACGGTCGATTCTGCGCCTGCGCCTGCTGGCGCTCCTGCGGATTGCCCGACCGGCCGTAGGTGGATTCCTCGCGGCCGGATTCATCACTGCGATTTGCCATTTCGTCTCTCCTTTCCGATAACCACGCGCGCCCCGCTCTCACGTAACGCGCACCCAGGTGCAGAACGTCCTGCGCCACTGCCTTCAACTCACTGCCGACGTGTGTTTCACGCACAAGATGGGTCCTCCTTCGTCGCGCGCGCCGTGTGGCGCGCAGAAGGCTTGGCGCAAGTCGCGTGCCATCGCTGGCTGCGTCGAGGGGGCGCTGAAGTCGATGGACTGCCGGCGTTTATTGCATCGAGCTGCAATATTTTCCCGGCCTCGTACGGGGCCGGGGCCCTGGCGTCGCGCGCACAAGCAGCACCTGCCTGGCATGGCGCTTGCGGCGGCTGCCTGTCTGCCTGCACAGGACAGTGGAGTCGCAAGATGGGGTCCGGAGCCGAGGATGTGCGCGGCACCTCTGGTCGCAGGCTCGCTGCTGGCTGCGCTGGCGGTGGTCGCCTGCACGCCGCCGATCCGCTGCCGCCGCTCGGCGACGTCGGCGTGCGCGGACCTCAGCGGCGCGGACGAAGCCGATTGCCGCGCGCGCGAAAGCGCAAGGCGCGCTGGCGTGACGCCACGTGCCGGCGACGCCCCGGTCGCGGGGCAGGAAGACTTGCGACGATGAGCCCGCGCGAACGGCGCAAAGCCGAAGGCATGATCCAGGATCCGCGGGAAGACGAATCAGGGGAGTGCGCATCCGTCCGCGCGGACGCGCCTGGGAACCGGCTCAGAAGCCGAACTTGAGGCCGCCGTCGATCAGTGCCCATGCCACCCCGGTCAGCAGGGCCAGCCCCAGCATCCCGCGCGATGCGAGCTCGAGCCGGTCGTGCCGGCGGGTGTTCTCAGTGTCCATCGCTGCACCTCAGGGCCGAGAGCTGCATTGAACCCCCCGCGCGGCAGATAAATCCGCGACCGGCATCACGGGCCCGATTCGGGGCAACCACCAGCGCAGCAGGTTCAGCCCGGGTCGTGGCACGGCAGTGGCCAGCACGTGCATCCACTAGCCCAGCGGCGGCGAGCCGGACGCTTCGGCAGCTGCGCGAGCGTCGTACTCCGACAGCGGGCTGTCGCCGCTGCACTTGCCGTCGGGGAAGCCATAGCGCTCGCGCAACTCCAGTCCGCAGGTGCCCATTGCCTCGACATCCTGGTCGCGCAGCATGCAGGTGCGGTCGAACGAGCGGAAGAACTCATCGCGGCGGCGCACGAAATCCTCGCCGCACTTGCGTGCCAGCCGGATGCGGTCCAGGTCGTCCTGCACGGCGTTGATGCCGCCCATGCCGTACTGCTCCAGCTCCGCGTCCGTCAGCAGTCGCAGGCTGCGGTTGGGCACCGTCATCATCAGGTCGGCGACGGCGACGGCCACGCCGTTGCGCGAGAGGTATTCCTCGATCTTGGAATGGACGTCGCGCAGCTCACGGTTGAGCTCGGCGCGAGACGTCGCCTCCGATTGCAGCCGGATGATGCGGTGGATCCCGACCTTGCCCGAGATCAGGCGGTTATCGCCGGCGGCCAGCACCAGCACGCATGAGCTGTGGCAGATCGCGTTCTCGCGCACCCAGATGGTCCACCCCGACTCACCGATCGCATCGCCGGCGCGCATCGCATATTCGACCTGGCCACCGCTGGAATCGATGTCCAGCACGCGCTTGCGGATCTCCATGCGGTCGGCCATCGCCGACACGCGTTCCATCAACGCAGTGAAGTCCGAGGCGACCTTGCCCACGTAACGCAGCCGCAGCACCCCGCCCTCCTGGCAGACGGACATCACGTCCAGCACGCTGAAGAACTGCAGGTCGACCAGCGGGTCGCCGTCGCCGGCGGTGGCGTAGTCGAGATCGCAACTGATACTCGCCTCGCCGGAGGTCACGCTCACCGCCGGCCAGTCGGTGCTGGTCGCCACGTCGGTCTGGGACTCGACCGGTGCCGGCTCGTCGACGGACACCGCACCGAAACTCGCACTGCGGTCGCCGCTGGTCGCCGGCTCCAGGACCGGGACCTCCACTTCTGAAGCCTTGGGATTGCAGGCCACCAGTGCGAGGGACAACGCGACGGGCAGCCATTTGTTCAGCATTCGTGTCACTTCGTTACCATTGTGTAGGTTCAACGCCGTGTGGCGACGGCCGCTGCACGGACCACGCCAGTCTAGGCGACGGCGCGTGCCGCGGCACCAACGGGGCATGAACGTCGGCGATGTTTTTCTTGCCCGCGTCGCGCTGTGTGACGTGGCCGATCATGGGCCGCTCCCTTGCGCGCTCGCCGCGGGCGATGCGCACGGCCGCTGCGATCCAGGGCACCCCCGCGCGGTAATGGAAGCGCACAAAAATGAAC
>DATHRJ010000172.1:0-2156 GCA_035465455.1 Lysobacter sp. | reverse complement strand
AGGGAATCGGCTTCATTCGGCTCGGCACGCAGTGGGCAAGGCTGCGAGCCTAGCGCGTGATGGCGGTGGTCGGCGCAGGCTGAAAGTCCCGGATCGGCCGCGCGACCCTGACCGCGTTCGCGAAATGCAGGGATGGGCTACGCGTCGAACCGGGCGTTGCCCTCGGCCGCGAAGCCGACCACCAGTGCGCCCTTGCCGACGTTGACCATGCCCGTGAGGCTCATGACGCTTTCGAACACCTCGATGTTGTTCTCGGTGCACGCCGAGCGCAGCGCGTCGTAGCCCGGCAGCGCGCGCATCTCGTCAAGGTCGCCGCCGTAGCACAGGCATACGGTCGGGGTCATGAGCCCGTCATGGATGCGCGCAATGGTGAATTCGAACAGCTTGGCCGCCGCAGGCTCGAAGCCCTTGATCTTCGCCACCGGCGCGGTCTGGCCGCGGTTGCAGTGCAGCACCGGCTTGATGTCCAGCGCGCTGCCAAGGGCGGCGCTGACCAGGCTGACGCTGCGGTCGCCCTTGGTGCGCGCCCGGTTGCGCAGGTAGTACAGGTCGCGCGGCACCAGGTAGCCGTGGGTGTACAGCGCGAGGTTCTCCAGCCGCGCGCGGATCTTCGGCGCGCCTTCGCCGGCGGCGCGCAGCCGCACCGCCTCCACCGCGGTGATGCCCTGGGCGGAAAACAGGTTCTGGGTGTCGATCACGCGCAGCGCGAACGGCGTGGTGTTGCCGGCAGCGGCGCGCACCGGCTTGTAGTCGTTGAGGATCGCGAAGCTGGCCTGCTGCGCGTTGTCGAAGATAGGGCTGCGGGTCCGGGTGATCGTCATGCAGAACACGTAGTCGTAGTCGATCACGAGTTTCTGCAGGAACAGATCGTGGATCTGCTCGACGGTGAACGGCATCGTCTCCGCTTCGGCGCCGCGCTGGGCGATCTGCGTGTGCAGGAAGTGCAGCGTCGCTTGCTCGTCGCGATGGTCGGCCAGCACCGCATCGCCGATGCGCACCGTGATCGGCAACACCGTGATGTCGTTGGCTTGCAGGTAATCCACAGGCAGGTCGCACGCGGAGTCGACCACCAGTCCGATACGCATCTAATCCCCCCGGCAGTTGCCGATATCGTCGCTGTGGGTCCGAGGATAGCGCTGCCAGAGGAAAAGATGTGACGCGATCCAGCGCTGGCGTCGCAAACTGCGATCAGCCCGGGTTCGATCGGCCCGTGCGTACCGCAGCCACCGGCAGCGTGCCGAGGCGCTGCATCTCGGCATCGGCCAGCAGGCCCGGGTCGTCCAGCGCCGCCAGCGCGAATGCATGCGCGTCCAGGCCCCAGAACAGCTGCCCGTCGATCGCCAGCGTCGGCACTCCGAACACACCGGCGGCAAGCGCGGCGTCGGTATTGGTGCGCAGGGCCAGCTTGATCGCCTCCTCGCCGATCGCGGCGTGGTCGATGCCAAGCCTGGCGGCGACCGGCGCCAGCGCCTCGATGCTGTCGCCGGCTTCGCCGCGGCTCCAGATCCAGTCGAAGATCGCGTCGATCGCCGCCGGGGTGGTGCCGGCGGCCAGGCACAGCCGCAATGCCGCGATCGGGTTGAACGGATGCGCCGGCGGGAACCGCAACGGCGTTCCGGTCGCGCGCGCGGTCCACAGCACGTGGCGGTAGGTGAATTCGCGCTTTCCGGGTATCTCCGCCGGTCCCTTCTGCCCACGCGCGGCCAGCACCGCCGCCAGCACGATCGGTCGCAGCACGATGTCGCGCTCGGCCAGCAGCGCCCGCACCTTCGGCCACTGCAGGTAGGCGAACGGCGAGATGAAATCGAAGTACCAGGTCGTGCCCGTCTTCATCGGCCGGTGTCAGTTCCACGCGCCCAGGATCAGCCCGTACAGGCCGAACTGCACGATGTGGTAACCGGCATCGATCGTCCACAACGTGAGGCTGCGCTGCGCGAACGCGTAGTTGATGCCGAAGCTCATCGCGACGAAGAACAGCCCCACCACCACCCCGGCGGCGAAGCCGTCGGCGGGATTGGAGTCCCGGCCCAGGAACACCGCGAACACCGCCGCCGCCAGCAGGCTGCAGGCGAACGCGACGGCGAAGATCCGTGCCGGATGCTTCGGTGCGGCGTCCGGATCGATTCCGGCCTCGCGGCACCAGGCGCGCTTGAACA
>DATHRJ010000171.1:0-8859 GCA_035465455.1 Lysobacter sp. | reverse complement strand
ACCGGCTGGCAGGGCGGATTTCAGCGCCGCAATGATGCGCTCGTCGTCGGCGGCGACCCACACCTCGCGCGCACCGGCGGCCAGTGCGCGACGCACCACGTGCAGCACCAGCGGCTCGCCGGCAAGCAGCCGAAGTGGTTTGCCGGGCAGCCGCGTGGCAGCGAACCGCGCCGGGATGGCGACGACGAAATCCAGATCGGCGGCGGCCGCGGTCACGCCGTTTTCCCGCGGGGAAGCCGGTCCAGCAGCGACACCCAGAATGCCTCCGGCAGGTCCGCGCGCACCGGCACGCTGTAATGCAGCTCGGTGGCGAACGCCGTGCACTTGACCGCGTCCTTTTCGGTCATCAGCACCGGCAGGGTGCTGCCGAACTCGAAATCGGCGGCACTGTAACGATGGTGGTCGGCGAATGCATGCGGCACCACTGCGATGCCGAGCGCGCGCAGCATCATGAAGAACCGCTCCGGATCGCCGATCCCCGCGACCGCGTGCACGCGATGCCCGGAAAACGACGCCAACGGCCGCGGCCGCCCACCCATTACCGGCAGCGCGCGATCGGCCAGCATCTGCATCGGCCACTCTCCAAAGCCGCTGCCGTTCGCGACAGCGCCGGCGGCGCCGGCGGCCCCGGCGGCCCCGGCGGACGGCAGGTTGACCACGCGGAAGTCGCAGCGCGCGCCGCGTTCCGGGGCCTCGCGCAACGGCCCGGCCGGCAGCAGGCGGCCGTTGCCGTAACGCCGGCGGCCGTCCACCACTTCGATCTCGATGTCGCGATCCAGCCCGTAGTGCTGCAGCCCATCGTCGCAGACCACGATGTCGCAGCCGCTTGCTGCCAGCGCCCGCGCCGCGGCCGCGCGATCGCGATCGACGCGCAGCTTGACCCGGGTCCGTCGCGCAATCAGCACCGGCTCGTCGCCGGCAACGGACGGCGCGGTGCCCGGTTCGACCCAGACCGGCTTGCTGGCGTCGTCGCGACCGTAGCCGCGACTGGCGACGCCGGGGGTCCAGCCTTCGGCACGCAGGCGCTCCACCAGCGCGATGGTCAGTGGCGTCTTGCCGGCGCCACCGGCGGTGATGTTGCCCACGACGATCACCGGCACACCGGGATGGCGGTGGCGCAGCAGGCCGACCCGATAAAGACTGCGCCGCAGCGCGGTCACTGCGCCGTACACCTCCGCCAGGATCTGCGCATGCAGTGGCACCGGCGCATCGCCGTACCAGTAGCGAGGGTGGTGTCCGCGCGGTGCGCCCGGACCGGTGTTCATGTCGCCTCGCGGAACTGCATGCGGTGCAGGTGCGCGTACAGGCCGCCCTGTTCCAGCAGCTCAGCATGGCTGCCGCGCTCGACGATGCGGCCTTCATCCAGCACGAGTACCTGGTCGGCGTGTTCGATCGTCGACAAGCGGTGTGCGATCACCAGGGTCGTGCGATCGGGCATCAGCCGGTTCAGCGCGTCCTGGACCAGGCGCTCGGACTCGGTGTCCAGCGCGGCGGTGGCCTCGTCGAGGATCAGGATCGGCGCATCCTTGAGCATCGCGCGGGCAATGGCGAGGCGCTGGCGCTGGCCGCCCGAAAGCCGGCCGCCCTTGCTGCCGATGCCGGTCTGCAGGCCTTCTGGCAGGCGCTCGATGAAGTCGCTGGCATTCGCGTCGTGCACGGCCCGTTCCAGTTCCTCCTGCCGCGCCTGCTCGAGTTCACCGTAGGCCACGTTCTCGGCGACACTGCCGTCGAACAGCATCACCTGCTGCCCGACCAGCGCGACCTGGCGGCGCAGGTCCGCCAGCCGGTATTCATGGAGGGGGTGGCCATCGAGCAGGATCGTGCCTGCCTCGGGATCGTAGAAGCGCGGGATCAGCTTGATCAGGGTCGACTTGCCGCTGCCGGAGCGGCCGACGATCGCGGTGACGCTGCCCGGCCGGGCAGTGAAACTGACGTCCACCAGCGCCGGTTGCTCCTGCCCGGGGTAGCGCGTGGTCACCCCGCGGAACTCCAGCACGCCCTCGGCGCGCTGCAGCGGACGGGAGCCGGTGTCCACCTCGTCGGGTGAATCGATCACCGAGAACAGCCGCTCGGCGGAGGCAACGCCACGGTGCAGCATGTTCTGCACGTTGGTGAGCTGCTTGAGCGCGGGAATGACCGCCATCATCGCGACCATCAGCACCACGAATCCGCCGGCATCGAGGCGGCCTGCCTGTGCTTCCTGGCCGGCGAAGAACAGCAGCAACGCCAGCCCGATCGCGCCCATCAGCTGCACCAGCGCCGACGAAATGCTGCGGGTCGCCTCGACCTTGAGGCTGAGCTTGAGGTGGTGATTGGCCTGCGCCGCGTAGCGATCCAGTTCGACGCCCTGCGCCCCGTAGACCTTCACTTCCTGCTGGTTGGAAAGGGCCTGGTCCGCCCCCTGCAGCAGCAGCGCGCCGCTCTCCTGGATGCGGTGGCTGATCTTGCGGTAACGCCGGCCGACCTTGTCCATGACCCAGGCCAGCGGCGGGGCGAGGATCAGGATCGCGATCGTCACCCGCCAGCTCATCCACAACATCAGGCCGATGCTGCCGATCACCTGCAGCGACTGCTGCGCCATGACCTTCAGCGAGTCGACCGCGGCCTGGGAAACCTGGTCGCTGTCGGAACTGAGCCGGATCAGCATCGAAGGTACCGGCTCGGCATCGAAGCGCAGGCCCGGCAGGCGAAGGTACTTGCCCAGCACCTGCACCCGCAGGTCGCGCGAGATGCTGCGCCCGGCCCGGGCCATGCCGATGTCGGCGATATAGCCCGCGATCCCGCGGATCACGAACAGGCCGATGATCGCCAGTGGCAGCAGCAGGCTGAGCTCTTCGTTCCTGGTGATGAAGGTCTCGTTGATCACCGGTTCCATGAGCCGGGTGAACGCCACGCCCGCGCCGGCTTCCAGCAGCATGCCGATCGCCGCGATCGCCAGCAGCGGCCGGTACGGCCGGGCGAAGTTCAGCAGGCGCCGATAGACCTGCCATGGCGAATCGGTCGTAACCGCGTCCGCACTCAAGGCTTGGCTCCCGCCGCGGCGGGCTCGGCGGTGGTCGGCGCGGTGGCACTCATGATCCGTCGGAACCCAAGCTGGCCGAGGGCGTCATACACCGTCACCACGGCCTGATACGGGGTGCGCGCATCCGCGCGCAGCATCACTGGACGGTCGCGGTCGCTTCCGGCCACCTCGCTGATGGTTGCCTTGAGCGACTCCAGGTCATCGCGCAGCACCTCGCGATCATCGACGAAATAGCGACCGTCGGCATTGACCAGCACGGTCAGCGCGGTGGTCTCCTCGCTGGCCTCGCCGGTCGCGCGCGGCAGCTCGAGCTTGAGCACCGAGCGCGCGTCGAAGGTGGCGGTGACCACGAAGAAGATGATCAGCACCAGGATCACGTCGATCAACGGGACGAGGTTGATCTCCGGTTCGTCATCGGAGCGGTGGTCGCGGATACGCATCGTCGCTACGTGCTCAGTCGACCGTCTGCGCAGTGGCGGCGCGCACGGGCGGGCGCGTGGCGGCGGGTGCGGGCTGCACCGGCTCGATCACGTCCAGCAGCTGGATTGCCTCGTGCTCCATCGCCACGATGTACTCGGCGATGCGGCCGCGGAACCAGCGGTGCGCCATCAATGCGGGGATCGCCACGATCATGCCGGCCGCGGTACACACCAGCGCCTTGCCGATGCCGCCGGCGAGCTGGTTCACGTCGCCGATGCCGTGGTCGAGGATGCCGAGGAACATCTGGATCATGCCGACCACGGTACCGAACAGCCCCAGCAGCGGACCGGCTGCGGAGATGGTGCCGAGCGTATTGAGGTAGCGCTCCATGCGATGCACGAGGTGGCGTCCGACATCCTCGATGCGCTCGCGCACCTGGTCGCGCGGACGATGGCGCACGTCCAGCGCCGCGGCCAACAGCGCGCCCAGGGGCGAGGTGTCACGAAGCGACTCGATGTGCGCCGGGTCGAGCTTGCCGCGGCTGGCCCAGGCGCGGACTTCCGGACCCAGCCCGGGCGGCAGCACGGCCGAACGACGCAGCGTCCAGGCCCGCTCCAGGATGATCGCCAGCGCCAGCACGGTCAGCAACAACAACGGAATCATCGGCCAACCGCCGGCCTTGACCAGTTCCAGCACTCGCGAACCCCCGGCCCGTGGCCGTTTTCAATCTGGCCGATAGGATAGCCCAGCACGTGCCCGTGCCGACCGCGCCGCCGCATCCCACAGCCGCGGGTGTGTCCGGCGTCGCGTTTCCAGCCCAATCCCTCCGGCGCCCATCCGCACCCGCAGCGCCCCGCCGTCCGCGGTGTCGTGAACCTGCGCTCCCGCCTGCCGCCAGCGATCCAGCACCTCGGCCTTCGGATGCCCGAAGCGGTTCCCGTGCCCGGTGGAGACGAGCGCGAAGCGGGCGCCGGTGGCGGCGATGAAGGCCGGGTCCGACGAATGGCCGCTGCCGTGATGGGCGACCAGCACGACCTGGGAACGAACCGACGCGGGATCGGCCCACACCAGCCTGCGCTCGATCACGTCGCCGATGTCCCCTGCCAGCAGCATCGCGCCGTGCGCGGTCTCGATCCGCAATACACAACTGGCCTCGTTTCCCAGGTACGGAAAGTGGATCGGGGGATGCAGGAAGCGGAAGGTGACGCCGTCCCAGGTCCACCGATCCCCCGCCACGCACGGCCGCGCGTCCGCCACCGGCGAACCCTCCGGGGCATAGGCGCGCGCCAGCGGAATCGCGCGCCGGACCGCATCGAACCCGCCGGCGTGGTCGCTGTCGCCGTGGCTGACGATCGCGCGATCCAGGCGCATGGCGCCCACCGCGTGTAGCGCCGGCAGCACGGCGCGCTCGCCGGCATCGAACCCGTCGCGCACCGCCGGCCCCATGTCGTACAACAATGCGTGATGGCGCGTGCGCACCAGCACCGACAGGCCTTGGCCGACGTCCAGCACCATCAACTCGGCTTCCCCGGGCGCCGGCAGGTTGCGCGCGGGCAGCAGCAGCGGCAGCCACAACAGCGCGGCGAGCAACTTGCCCGGCGTGCCGCGCGGCAACAGCATCCAGAACGCGGCCAGGCACGCCAGCGGCAGCGCGAACCAGCGCGGCTCGGGCAGCCACCACAAGGCGAGCTCGCTCCCGGCGAGCCGCTCGAACACCGGCCAGCTCAGGTCGAAGCACCACGCCGCAGCGCGCCATGCGAGCGCACCCCAACCGGCGTGCAGGAATTCCATTGCGGTGCCGATCAGCGCCAGTGGCACCACGACCAGGCTCCACCAGGGAACCGCGAGCAGATTGGCGACCGGCCCTGCCAGCGATGCCTGGCCGAACAGGACCACGCTGAGCGGCAACAGGCCCAGGCTGGCGACGCCCTGCGCCGACAGGAAATCGTGCAGCGGCCGCTTGCCCGCATCGGGCAGGCACCAGAGCAGCCAGGCCACGCCGAAGAAACTGAGCCAGAACCCCGCGCCGATCAGCGCCAGCGGATCGACCAGCATCACCGCGATGGCCGCCAATGCCAGCGTCTCGAACGCGCCGGAGCGGCGCCGCAGGATGCGAACAGCGGCGACGGCGGCGATCATCAGTACGGTACGCACCGTCGGCAGCGCGAACCCGGCAACGGCGGCGTAGATCGATGCACCGGCAAGTCCCGCGACCGCCGCCGCGATCGGCCGCGGCCAACGCACCGCCAATGCCGGCCACAGCCACCACAGACCCGCCACGACCAGGGCGAAGAACCCGGCGACGAGCCCGACATGGAAGCCGGAGATCGCGATCAGATGGGTCAGTCCGTTGGCGCGCAGCTTCAGCCAGTCGGCATCATCGAGCCCGCGCGTGTCGCCAAGCGCAAGCGCGCGGACGTAGCGCGACGACGCCGTCGGCACCGACTCGGTGATGCGGTCCGACATCGCCTCTCGCCAGGCATCCACGCCACGCGGTGGCGCCAGCAGTTTCGCCAGGTCCGGAGCGCGGATGTAACCGGTCGCAGCCAGGCGCCGCGCCATGGCGTGCTTCTCACTGTCGAAGCTGCCGGGATTGCGCAGTCCCCGCGGTGCGCGAACGCGCGCGGTCAGCTGCCATCGCTGGCCCGCCCTAAGCCGCTCGCGCCCGGTGGAACTGCCGTCGAAGTGGTCGTACCAGGCCAGGCGCAACAGTCGCCCCCGCAGCGGCGCTGGCTGCGAGCGGTCCGCATCGACCCGCAGCAGGAAGCGCGTGCGGCGCGCCTCGTGTTCCGGCAGTTCGACGATGCGACCACTGATCGCGACCTCGCGCTGCTCCCAGTCGGGCGGCAGTTGCAGGGCCAACGCCGACGCGGCGTGCAGCCCCGCAAGCGCAAACCCGGCCAGCAACACACCCGCCCAGCGCACTGCCCGACCTCGCCACCAGTGCCAGAGACCAAGGAGCAGCAACACCGCCAGCAGCGGCCATGGTGGCAGCCGCGGCAATGCGAGACACGCGGTGATGCCCGCAAGCATTCCCAGGGCGGTGGCGGTACCGAATGGCGGCGTCCTTGCCGCGTCGAACATGGCTACACCTCGTGGGGTTCCAGCTCGCGCAATTTGCCCTCGTGCAGCTCCAGCACGCGGTCCAGGCGCCGGGCGAGGCGGCGGTCATGGGTCACCAGCACGAGGCTGGTGTGGTGCTGGCGATTGAGGTCGAGCATCTGCTCGAACACGGTCGCCGCGGTCTTCTCATCGAGGTTGCCGGTCGGCTCATCGCCGAGCACGCACGCCGGCTGGTTGACCAGCGCGCGCGCGACCGCGGCACGCTGGCGCTCGCCACCGGAAAGCTCGCCGGGTTTGTGCTCCAGGCGGTGCCCGAGGCCGACCGACTCCAACAGCACCCGCGCGCGCTCGGTCGCTTCGGGCACCGAACGCCCCGCCAGCAGCACCGGCAGCATCACGTTCTCCATCGCGGTGAATTCGGGCAGCAGGTGATGGAACTGGTACACGAAACCGAGCGCGCGGTTGCGCAGCACCCCGCGTTCGGCGTCCGACAACGCGCTCATCTTCTGCCCGGCAACGAACACCTCTCCTGCGGTGGGCATGTCGAGACCGCCGAGCAGGTGCAGCAAGGTGCTCTTGCCGGCGCCGGACGCGCCAAGGATGGCGACGGTCTCACCCTTCTGCACGGCCAGCTGCAGGCCGTGGAACACCGGCGTGTGCAGCTTGCCTTCGGCGTAGGTCATGCCCAGACCCTCGCAACTGAGCACGGTGGAATCGTGGTTCATGGCTGCGGCCTCACTCATAGCGAAGAGCCTCCGCCGGCGGGGTGCGCGCGGCGCGCCACGCCGGGTAGATGGTGGCGATGAAGGCCATCAGCAGGGCCACGATCGTGATCGCGACGACGTCCTCGACCTTCAGTTCGGTCGGCAGGCCGGTGATGTAGTACACGTCTGCCGGCAGCAGCTGCACGCCGAACACCTTCTCGATCCCGAACAGGATGTGCTCCAGGTTCAGCGTCAGCACGATGCCACCGACCACGCCCAGCACCGTGCCCATCACCCCGATCAGGGTGCCCTGCACCATGAACACCTGCATCACCCCGCGCGGCGCGAGGCCCAGCGTGCGCAGGATCGCGATATCGGCCTGCTTGTCGGTCACCAGCATCACCTGCGAGGACACCAGGTTGAACGCCCCCATCGCGATGATCAGCGACAGCAGGATCGCCATGATGGTCTTCTCCATCTTCAGCGCGCGGAACATGTTGGCGTTGTCGCTGGTCCAGTCGCTGACCTGGTAAGGCCCGCCCAACTCGGTGGCGAGATCGCGCGCGACGCTCCAGGCCAGGTCCATGTCGTGCAGCTTCAGCCGCACCCCGGTCACGCCGTCGCCGATCCGCATCAGCCGCTGCATGTCCTGCATGTTGACGAACGCCATGCCGCGGTCGAACTCGTTGTAGCCGATCTCGAACAGGCCGCTGACGGTGAAGCGCTTGAGTTGCGGCATCGCGCCGACCGGCGTGCTGCGGAAGTCGGCGATCGTCATCACCACGCTGTCGCCGACGCCGACGCCGAGCCACATCGCCAGCTCGCGGCCCAGCACCACGTTGAATTCCCCGGGGACGAGCGACTCAAGCTTGCCCTCGACCATCTTGTCGCCGAGTACCGAGACCTTTCGCTCCTCCGCCGGGAGCACGCCGCGGACGATCGCCGGCTGTTGCCGTGCACCGGCCAGCAGTGCCTCCTTTTCCACGTAGGGTGCGGCACCGGCGACGCGCTTGTCGGCGACAGCCTGGGCGACGGCGCGCTGCCACTCCTCGATCGGCTCGCCGTAGGCGCTGACGGTCGCGTGCGCGGCCATCTGCAGCATGCGGTCACGGATCTCGCGCTGGAAGCCGCTCATCACCGCAAGCGTGGTGATGAGCGCGGCCACGCCCAGGGCAATGCCGAGGATGGAGGCCAGCGAAATGAAGGAGATGAAGCCGTTGCGGCGTTTGGCCCGCAGATAGCGCAGGCCGATCGCGACTGGAATGGGTTTGAACATGCGGGGCTGGTCGAGGCGAAGCGGCTATGTTGCCATCGATTGCGCTGGACGCGCAGCCGCAGGTGCTGGCGCGGCCAGCCTCAGTTCACGACGTGAGGCGCGGCGCAGCGTGTCGGGCCACCAGACCAGGCAGCAGGTCCGGCCCTGGCCGTCGCGCCAGCTAGCGAATGCCAGTGGCCCCCGCCACCGCACGACGAACCGATCGACCCTGATCCCATCGATGTGCACCATGTCGCCATGGTCTGCGATCACCACGCTGCGTCCGGGGCTGCTTCGTTCGCGCTGGGCCAGCCGCAGACCATGTGCGATCGCCGCCAGCGCCAGCGGCCATGCCACCCATCGCGGCAGGTGCGAGGCGACCGCGGAAAATGCCG
>DATHRJ010000170.1:0-3707 GCA_035465455.1 Lysobacter sp. | reverse complement strand
ATCGGCGTTGAACTCGCGATCGCGCTGCACCACGTGCGTGAGCCGCATGGAATAGTCGTCCAGCGCCTCGGCGAGCTGACCGACTTCGTCGTCGGGACAATGCGGCGCCAGCGCTGCGGGCTGGGCGTTGCTTCCGGACTGTTTGAGCCGCCTGGCGAGCTCCGATACCGGGCTCATCACGCGCGAGGCCGCCCACCAGCCAACCAGCAGCGACAACAGGGTGAATACGATCACCGAACTGTAGATCGCCCGGTTGAACTGTTCCTCGCCGCGCGTGGCCTGGCTCATGTCATAGGCAAGAAAGAACCACGCATCCGGCGTCTTGCGCACGGCGAGCTTGTAGGCCATCGGCTGACCGGTCTCGTCGGTGCCGGTGATGGTCGTGATGCCGTCCTGCAACCCGTACCATTCCGGCCGGTTGATCCTTACGGACTCGAACTTGTCGGCCGTATACACGAACGCGCGGATCTGATCGACGGCAAATGCGGGGTTTCCGGGATCCTGCTCGAACTGCCGCGCGGCCTCGCTGATGTTGCGGTTCATCAGGTCCTCGACCAACTGGTTCTCGACCCGGTTACGGGTCCAGTTGGTCGCAAACGCAAACAGCGCCGTCAGGCCGAAGCCCAGCAGCACGAACGCCAGGATGATGCGGCTGCGCAGCCGGCGGCGGTAACGCAACCGGTGCAGCGCCGGCCTTGCCGCGGGGGCCGCCTCAGCTTTGGGCATCGAGTTCGGCGATGCGATAGCCGATGCCATGCCGGGTCTGGATCAGGTTGGTCGCGAATGGCTTGTCGATCACCGCGCGCAGCCCGTGGATGTGCACGCGCAAGGAGTCGGAATCCGGCAGTTCCTCGCCCCACACGCGCGTCTCCAGCTCCTGTCGCGTCACCACCGCCGGCGAGGCTTCCATCAGCGACTGCAGGATCTTCAGCGCGGTCGGGTTGAGCTGCAGCAGCTTGCCCTGGCGGCGCACCTCGAGCGTGTCGAGGTTGTACTCCAGGTCTGCGGCGTTGAGCACGCGCGTCTGCACGCCGCGGCCGCGCCGCGCCAACGCGTTGAGCCGGACCTCGACCTCCTGCAGCGCGAACGGCTTGATCAGGTAGTCGTCGGCGCCGGAATCGAAACCGGCCAGTTTGTTGTCGAGACTGTCGCGCGCGGTAAGCATCAGCACGGGCGTCTGCTTGCGGGCCTCGTTGCGCAGCTTGCGGCACACCTCCAGGCCGTCCAGCCCCGGGAGATTGAGGTCGAGCACGATCGCGTCGAAGTCGTGCACCACCGCCAGGTGCAAGCCGGTGATGCCGTCGGCGGCAAAGTCGACGGTGTGGCCGCGGTCTTCGAGAAAATCGCCCAGGTTGGCGGCGATGTCCTGGTTGTCTTCAATGACGAGAATGCGCATCGGGTATTCCTGATTGTGGGTCTTCGACCGTGGGTGCCGGAACAAGGTTCCGCGCCCGCCGCGACCACCTGGTAGTTATAGCGCCTGGGGACCAGGATGTGGCGTTGCGGTCCGATATCGACGACCCCGCCTGCCGGCGAGCTTGGCAGCCCGGTTGTCGTCGCCGGGTGTGCGGCTGCGCCAGCGCCATGCCACAAAAAGACCCAGCCGCGGTATGCGCGCCTGGGTCGAAGGGTGTTGCCCCGATACCGACAGCCGGGGAACTCCTGCGCCGCTCAACTGGCGCCACTGACGGAGTCGACACTGCTGTGGGACAGGAAACATACCCCCAGGGAAATTAGCTGAACGTTAAATGGCGCGTTAAATTTCCATGAAGACCCCCGCGACCGTGCGCAATGCGCCCTCCGGTGGCGGTGGCGGCGGGTGGACCAGGGGAGCATCAGGATTGGGTGATCTGTGGCTTGGCCGCGGACAGTCGCGGTTTCGCGGCGCCCGAGCGATGCCGTTCGGCAACGTAGGCGATGATCGAGGCGGCGACATCGACGCCGCTGGCGTGCTCGATGCCTTCCAGCCCCGGCGAGGCGTTGACCTCCAGCACCAGCGGGCCACGGTGGGACCGGATCAGGTCGACACCGGCCACGCCCAGCCCCAGCACCCGCGCCGCCTGCACGGCGACCTGCTGCTCGGCCGCGGTCGCCTTGGCGCCCTTGGCGGTGCCGCCGCGATGGAGGTTGGAGCGGAAATCGCCCTCGGGGGCCTGGCGTTGCATCGCGGCCACGACCTTGCCGCCGACCACGAAGCAGCGAAGGTCGGCGCCCTGCGCCTCCTGGATGAACTCCTGCACCAGGAACTGCGCATACAGCCCACGCAGTGCCTCGACCACGCCGCGGGACGCCGACAGCTTCTCGGTCAGCATCACGCCCGCGCCCTGGGTGCCTTCGTTGAGCTTGATCACGTGCGGCGGCGGACCCAGCATCGACAGCAGGTCCATGGTGTCGTCGGGGTTGTCGCCGAACACGGTCGCCGGCAAACCGATGCCCTGCGCGGCGAGCAACTGGTGGCTGCGCAACTTGTCGCGCGCCTTGAGGATCGCGTCGGAGGAGTTGGGCGTGTAGCTGCCCATCAGCTCGAACTGGCGCAGCACTGCGGTGCCGTAACGCGTCACCGAGGCACCGATGCGCGGCACCACGGCGTGGTAGCCCGAGATCGCGCGACCCTTGTAGTGCATCTGGAACCCGGCACAGGCGATGCGCATGTAGCAGCGCAGCGGATCGAGCACGCGCACGCTGTGGCCGTGCTCGCGCGCGGCCTCGACCAGACGCCGGGTCGAATAGAGACGCGTGTTGCGCGAAAGGATCGCCAGCTTCATCGGAAGTTCTTCACAGCGTAAGTTCGGGTGCAGTGGGCATGGCGGGCTTGGGCCACATGCCGGCGGGCGGATGCCGACCATGGAGCCAGGAGCGTGCCGGATCGACCGTGAACGCCCGCGCCAGCGCGGTGCGTCCCAGCAGCATCGGAAAGCGCATGTCGCGCCGGTCCGCCAGGTTGACCTCGATCTCGCGTTCGATCCCGGCCAGCCGCAACGGCGTGCGCACGAACACCCGGGTACGGCGGCGGCCGCCCGAATCGGTGACCTCCCTCTCGTCCAGCACCGGCGCGTGGCAATCGATCGCGGCGCCGCCCACGTCGCCCGGGGTCAGGCGAAACCCGACCCATGGCGCGCCGGCCTGCACGAAGCGCCATTGCGCATCCACATGCAACGCCGAGCTGCGCGCACCGCTGTCGACCTTGGTCCGGATCGCGCCCACGCCCAATCCCGGCAGCGCCACCCACTCCCGCCAGCCGAGCACGATCTTGGGAGTCATCGCGCCCTCCGGGCAACGAAAGGAAGAAACCACCGACCGCAGCGGGGCCGCGGTTGCGAAATGAGAACGAAGCGACCCGAAGCCCGGGGCCAGCGAAGCCAAACGCACCCGCATGCACTGCAGTGGCTGACGCCTCCCGCGGCCTTGCCCTGAAGAAAACAAGGCAGACCTGCGGCGTGGCGCGCTGGTTATGCAATGTTGCCCAATAGCGCCTGGAGATCCGGATTCCGCGCGAAGAGTATCAGCTGACAGCATCAGGAATACACACTTCCCAACCCGCATCCGCAGCCCCCGAATGGGCCAGCGACGGCAGACTGGATTTCCAGCGAGAGGTGCCTTGTTCTGCCGCCCTATTCGATGATCGTCAGCGTTGCTTCGCCCTCATGATGCTCGATTGCAGTGGTGATCTCCCCATCTGCGCGCGAGAGCTTGAGGTCGAACCGAGC
>DATHRJ010000169.1:0-5948 GCA_035465455.1 Lysobacter sp. | reverse complement strand
TAACGATGCCTTTCTCGACGAGCTGAACAGTTCGCTCGACCAGCGTTTCGGCATCAACCATCCGACCGTGCAGATTGAATCCGGCGCCGCCTGCGGCCACGACCAGCACGATCGCGCACTGCCGCGCTGATCCCCGCCAACGCCGCATCAGCCGTGCCGCCGCCGCGCTGGCCGGTCGCCTCGCCTATAATCGCGCGTTCACTGTCACAGCACCGGAGCTGGCGATGCTCAATGAAATCAAGAAAGACGCCCAGACGCGCATGGCCAAGAGCGTCGAAGCGTTTCGCCACGACCTGACCAAGGTCCGCACCGGGCGCGCGTCGACCGCGCTGGTCGACCACCTGAAGGTCAACTACTACGGCTCCGAAATGCCGCTGACGCAGGTCGCCAGCGTGGCCGTCACCGATTCGCGCTCGCTGACCATCACCCCGTGGGAAAAGCAGATGGTGTCGGCGGTGGAGAAGGCGATCCTCGCCTCCGACCTCGGCCTGACCCCGAACACCGCCGGTACGGTGATCCGCATCAACCTGCCCGCGCTCACCGAGGAGCGCCGTCGCGAACTGTCCAAGCACGTCCATGCCGGCGGCGAGGACGCGAAGATCGCGATCCGCAACATCCGCCGCGATGCCAATTCGCAGGTCAAGGAACTGCTGAAGGAAAAGCAGGTCACCGAGGACGAAGCCAGCCGCAGCGAACTGGACATCCAGAAGCTGACCGACGAGGCGATCCGCGGCGTTGACGAGGTGGTCAAGGCCAAGGAACAAGAACTGATGGCGGTCTGACGGAGGCTTCCGGCACCGCCATGACCCCCGCACCGTCCCCGGAACGTTCCCGCATCCCGCGCCACCTGGCCGTGATCATGGACGGCAACGGCCGCTGGGCGCAGCAGCGCCACCGGCCGCGGATCATCGGCCACCGTGCCGGTGCGCGCGCGGTCAACGTCTGCATCGAGTTCTGCCTGGCCAAAGGCATCGAGGCACTGACCCTGTTCGCGTTCTCGAGCGAGAACTGGGGCCGGCCCGAGGAAGAGGTCGGGGCGCTGATGAAGCTGTTCATGAACGCGCTCGAACGCGAGGTCGACGAACTCGACCGCCGTGGCGTACGCGTGCGCTTCATCGGCGAGCGCGAGCGCTTCAACGATGCGATCCAGAAGCGCATGTCCGCCGCCGAGGCCCAGACCCGCGCCAACGACCACCTGCACCTGAGCATCGCGGCCAGTTACGGCGGCCGCTGGGATATCGCCCAGGCCGCGCGCTCGCTGGCGGCAGACGTCGCAGCCGGCCTGCTGCAGCCAGAGGCGATCGACGAAGCCGCGCTGGCATCGCGACTGTGCCTTGCCGACCTGCCGACGCCGGATCTGTTCATCCGCACCGGCGGGGAGTGCCGCATCAGCAATTTCCTGCTGTGGCAGCTTGCCTATACCGAGCTGTGGTTCACCGAGACGTTGTGGCCGGCACTGGATGCGGCGACACTGCAGCGCGCACTGGATGACTTCGCAGGACGCGAACGCCGCTTTGGCCTCACCGCGGCGCAACTGGGCGAGCACGCCTTGGCCGCCCCGATCTCCGAGACCCACGAATGACCCGAACGCGTTTGCTGGCCGCACTGGTGATGGCCCCGGTGGCGATCGCCGCGATCCTGCTGCTGCCGACCGAATGGATGGTGGCGCTGGCCGCGGTGGTGTTCCTGGCCGGCCTATGGGAATGGTTCGACCTGGCCGGCATCGAGGATTCGCTCGCGCGCACGGTACTGCTGGTCGCCAACCTCGGGCTGATGGTCGCTATCGTGTGGGGTTCGCGCGTCAGCACCGGCTTCAGCATGGCGCTGCTGCAGGTGGCGACCATCGTTGGCGTCATCTGGTGGCTGGTGGCACTGGCCTGGCTTGGGCGCTACGAGTTCGCTCGCCAGGATGCCGGCTATGCGCGTGCATTGAAGCTTGCCGCGGGCGCCCTGGCGGTGATTCCCGCCTGGTGCGCGCTGGCGTGGATCCACGCCAGCGAGCCCAACGGCCATCGCTGGCTGCTGGCGGCATTGATGACCGTCTGGGCCGCCGACACGGGCGCGTATTTCGTCGGGCGCAAGTTCGGCAAGCACAAGCTGGCGCCGCGAGTCAGTCCCAACAAGACCATCGAAGGCCTGATCGGCGGAGTCGTCGCCGGGGTCGTGGTCGCGATGGCATTCGCCCTGCTGGCCGGGGCGACGCCTGCGCAGTTGCCGATCGTGGCGCTGGTGGCATTGGTGGCGGTGCTGTTCTCGGTGATCGGCGATCTGTTCGAGAGCCTGCTCAAGCGCCATGCGAACGTAAAGGACTCCGGCCACCTGATTCCCGGCCACGGCGGGATCCTTGATCGCATCGATGGCGTCATCGCCGCGCTGCCGGTGTTCGCGCTTGGCAAGGGCGTGCTGGGCTTCTGATGACGGCGCAGGACACAACGCCCCGCCGCCCCGGTGGGCAGGTCGACAGTTCCAGCTGCAGGCAGCGACAGGTCGCGGTACTCGGCGCCACCGGCTCGATCGGCAGCTCGGCGCTGGATGTGATCACGCGGCATCCCGAGCGCCTGCGCGCCAGCGTGCTGGCGGCGGGCAGCAATGTCGGGGCACTGATCGAGCTGTGCCGGCAACACCGCCCCAGCCACGCGGTGATCGGCGAGAGCTCCCTGTACCCGGCACTGCGCGACGGCTTGCGCGAGGCGTCGCTGGATACCCTGCCGCACGCCGGCGAGGAAGCGCTTGCCGCCATCGCCCAGGGCGAGGAATGCGACACCGTGGTCGCGGCCATCGTCGGCGCCGCCGGGTTGCCTTCCACGCTCGCGGCCGCTCGCGCCGGCAAGCGGCTGTTGCTAGCCAACAAGGAGTCGCTGGTGCTGGCCGGCGAACTGCTGATGGATGCCGCGCGCGAGGGTGGCGCCACCATCGTGCCGATCGACAGCGAGCACAACGCGATCTTCCAGTGCCTGGCCTCCGCCAACGGCGACGGTGGCCAGTGCCCCCCCGATGCGGCAACCCGGGCCGGGCTGGCACGGATCACCCTCACCGCATCGGGCGGACCGTTCCGCGGTCGCAGCCGCGCGGAGTTGGCGCAGGTCACGCCCGAGCAGGCGATCGCCCATCCGAAGTGGTCGATGGGACCAAAGATCTCGGTCGATTCCTCGACCCTGATGAACAAGGGGCTCGAGGTCATCGAGGCCCATCACCTGTTCGGGGTCGGCAGCAGCCAGATCACCGTGCTGGTGCATCCGCAGAGCCTGGTGCATTCGCTGGTGGAATTCGTCGACGGCTCCACCCTGGCCCAGCTCGGCCTGCCGGACATGCGCACCGCGCTGGCGGTGGGCTTTGGCTGGCCGCAGCGGATCGACTCCGGCGTCGGCGGCCTGGACCTGCTGGCGCAGGGCGGACGGCTGGATTTCGAGCCGCCCGACCTGATCGCCTTCCCGTGCCTGCGCCTGGCGTTCGAGGCACTCGCCGCAGGCGGAACCGCGCCGGCGATGCTCAATGCCGCCAACGAAATCGCGGTTTCAGCGTTTCTTCAGCGCCGCATCGGCTATCTGGCAATCCCGGCAATCGTGGAGGCGACGCTGGCCGCAGTGCCGGTGGTTCCGGCGACAACACTGGCGGTGCTGCACGATGCCGATGCCCGGGCACGGCGGTTCGCGGAACGTGCGGCGTCGACAATGGTCATAAGCTGATGATCACCGCCACAGCATCCCTGCGCCCGAGCCGGTCCGGCACCCACGGCCACCTCAAGGTCGCATCCGCATGAGCGAAATCCTCGGTTCGATCTGGTGGCTGATCGTCAGTCTTGGCGTGCTGGTGACGTTCCACGAGTTCGGCCATTACTGGGTCGCACGGCGTTGCGGGGTGCGCGTGCTGCGCTTCTCGGTGGGCTTCGGCAAGCCGTTGTGGTCGCGCCGCGGACGCGACGGTACCCAGTACGTGGTCGCCGCGATCCCGCTGGGCGGTTACGTCAAGATGCTCGACGAGCGCGAGGGCGAGGTCGCCGCGGCTGACCTGGGCCAGGCGTTCAACCGCAAGTCCGTGTGGCAGCGCATGGCGATCGTGGTCGCCGGCCCGGTGGCCAACCTTCTGCTGTGCGTGGCCCTGCTGTGGGGCATGTTCGTGATCGGCCGTCCGGACTTCGCCCCGGTCGTGGGCCTGACCGACGGCATCGCCGCGCAGTCGGGACTGAAAGGCGGCGACACCGTTCTCGCGGTCGGTGAGCGCGCGACCCCGACCTGGAGTGAGGTCCAGCTGGCCCTGCTGCCCGCCGCGCTGGACCACAGCGACGTCGCGGTCCAGGTCCGGACCGCCGCGGGCGCGAGGCAGACCCGGCAGCTGCGCCTTTCCCGATTGCCGACCGAATTCGACCAGCGCCGCGCGATCGACGCCATCGGCCTGACCCCGCGCCACCTGCTGGTCCCGCCGGTGGTCGGTCGCGTGGTCCCGGATTCGCCCGCGTGGGGCGTGCTTGCCGAGGGCGACCGCATCACCGCGGTCGACGGTAAGCCGGTCGCGAGCTGGGGCGATATCGGCCCGCTGGTGCAGCGCCTTGGCGCACGCGGCGGCATCGCGATGATCGAGGTCGAGCGCGGCGGCGACCGCCTCGCGCTGGAGGTCCAGCCGCACAGCCAAGCGGTCGAAGCCGCGCCCGATCGATGGGTGCTGGGCATCGGTTCGACCCGGCAGCAGGCTCCGGCGATGGACGCGGTGCTGCGCCTGGGGCCGGTCGCCGCGGTGCCGGCGGCCTTCCGGGAGACCCGTCACCAGGCCGCCCAGCTGTTCGCGATGATCGGACGCGCCTTCACCGGGCGGGTCTCGGTGCAGAACACCGTGGCCGGTCCGATCACCATCGCCCGCGCCACCAATGCCTATGCCTCGCACGGCGCGGCATGGTTCCTGTCGATATTGGCGATGCTGTCGCTGAGTCTTGGTATCCTGAACCTGTTGCCGATCCCGATCTTGGACGGGGGGCACCTGCTGTATTACCTTATCGAGTTGGTCAAGGGCAGCCCGGTCAGCGAGCGCGTGATGGCCGCTGGCCAGTACATCGGCCTGGGTCTGATCGCCGCCCTGATGGGTCTGGCGTTCTACAACGACATCGCGAACCTGCTGGTGCGCTGATGTAGCTACATGTTCCGCAAGCCGTCCAACCTGCCCTAACGCCGCTTCCAGGCACCCCGCTCGACCCGGCGTCCGCTTTGCGGGCGCCGAACGACCCCAACCGGACGTGATGATGACGCGACCCTTTTCCCGCCGCCTGCTTGCCCTCGCCCTCGCTTCGGCGCTCACCGCAGCTCCGGTCATCCCGACGGTGGCCCAGTCGGTAGCCCCGTTCACGGTCAGCGACATCCGCATCGACGGCCTGCAGCGGATCTCCGCCGGCACCGTGTTCACCTACCTTCCGGTCCAACGGGGCGACACGCTCGACCAGGCCAAGGCCGCAGAAGCGATCCGCGCGTTGTACAAGACCGGGTTCTTCGAGGACGTGGAACTGGCCCACCAGGGCAACATCCTGGTGGTGACCGTGACCGAGCGCCCGGCGATCAACAAGCTGACCCTGGTCGGCAACAAGGACATCAAGAGCGAGGACCTGCTCAAGGGACTGAGCGACATCGGCCTGAGCGAGGGCGACACCTTCGACCGCCTCGCGCTGGACAAGGTGACCCAGGAACTGACCCGGCAGTACAACAACCGCGGCAAGTACAACGTCGAGATTACCCCGGCGGTAACACAACTCCCGCGCAACCGGGTCGACGTGACGATCACGATCAAGGAAGGCAAGGCCGCCAAGATCCGCCACGTCAACCTCATCGGCAACGAGAAGTACGAGGAGGAAGACATCCTCGGGACGTGGGAATCGCGCGAAAGCAACTGGCTGAGCTGGTACCGCCGCGACGACCAGTACTCGCGCGAAAAGCTCTCCGGCGACCTGGAGAAGCTCAACAGCTGGT
>DATHRJ010000168.1:0-11603 GCA_035465455.1 Lysobacter sp. | reverse complement strand
CAACCGGTTCCTCTAACCCAGCATGGTGCTCACTTTGGTTCAGGCTTTCTCCATGGTGCACATCAGGGGGTGCTGGTGGAGGCGCGAAAACTCGTTGACCTGCGCCACCTTGGATTCGGCGACTTCGCGCGTGAACACACCGCATACGCCGCGTCCACGCGTGTGAACATGCAGCATGATCTGCGTCGCCTTTTCAGCGGTCATCGGGAAAAACCGCATCAACACTTCGACCACGAAGTCCATCGGCGTGTAATCGTCGTTCAGCAGCAGTACCGAGTACAACGGCGGCCGGGCGATTTCCGGCCGGCTGGTCTCCACCATCGCGCCGTGACTGTGTTCGTGGTCGTGCTCGGTACGTTTGGCCATGGCGCAATTATAAGGTCGGGTGGTCTGGCAGGCGCATGCGCCACTCTCCGGGCCCATCGATCGCGGCGGCTGGCTGCCAGGTGAACCCGGCGCGCGCAGCAGCAACGTGGCGCGCCCCGCATCCGCCGATTTGCCGCTTCCGACGCGACTGACTAAGCTCCGGCATGACGACTCTTTCCTTCGACATCGGCGCCGGTTGGCGCCGTTTGTCCTGCCGGGCCCCTGCATGAATCCCCTCTTGACCATTCCCCCGCCCAGCGCGATCCGGGCCCCTGCCCATGGATGACATCCTCAGCATCGAGGACGTGCTGCAGCACCAGCCCCACGCCATCGTCGAGCGCGACGGCGTGCGGTACACCCTGCTGGGGACCGCGCATGTCTCCAAGGCGAGCGTGGATACGGTTCGCGACGCCATTGCCCATGGGGAATTCGGCGCCGTGGCGGTCGAACTCGACGAGCCGCGACTGGCGGCGCTGTCCGATCCGGCCGCCTTGGCCAAGCTTGACCTGATCGACGTCATCCGCACCGGCCGCACCGCGATGTTCGCGGCGAACCTCGCGCTGGCGGCCTATCAGCGACGGCTGGCCGAGCAGTTGGGGGTCGAACCCGGTGCGGAGCTGAAGCTGGCCGCGCTGGATGCGGCCAAGCGCGGGCTGCCGGTGCACCTGATCGATCGCGAGGTCGGGCTGACCTTTCGCCGGGCCTCGTCGCGACTGGGGTTCTGGGGCCGGGCCAAGCTCGGCGGCGGACTGGTGGCGGCGCTGTTCGCCAACGAGGAGGTCGGGTTTGATGAGATCGAGAAGCTCAAGCAGGGCGACCTGCTGGAATCGAGCTTTGGCGAGTTCGCCGCCGACAGCCCCGAGCTGTTTGAGGCGGTGATCGCCGAACGCGACCGCTACATGGCCGCGCGCCTGCGGCAGACCCGGGGCGAGGCACGCGAGGTGCTGGTGGTGGTGGGAGCCGGCCATCTGCAGGGGCTGGCGCGGCATCTGGCCGAGGAGACCCGGCCGCCGGCAGAGGTGCTGCAGGAGCTCGAAACACTACCGGTCAAGAGCAATATCCCGTGGTTCACGATCGTGCTGGCAACGGTGGTGCTGGGCGGCTTCGCCTGGGGCTTCTGGCAGGGCGGCATCGACGTCGGCTCGGACCTGATCGTGCAGTGGGTGCTGGCAACCGGCATCCTGGGCGCGATCGGCTGCGCGCTCGCCGGCGGCCATCCGCTCAGCATCCTGGTGGCGTTCGTCGCCTCGCCGATCACCCCGCTGCACCCGGCGCTCGCATCGGGCACGTTGAGTGCGCTGACCGAGGCCTGGCTGCGCAAGCCCACCTATGCCGACTTCATGGCGCTGCGCGACGACGTGCAGACCGTGCGCGGCTGGTGGCGCAACCGGGTCGCGCGGGTACTGCTGAACTTCTTCCTCACCAGCATGGGCACCGCGATCGGGGTCTGGACCGGCGGCCTGCGGATGCTCGGCAAGCTGGTCGGCTGATGCCGCGCGTCCCGGCCCGCCGCCAGTAGCGGCCGGCCGGTCGCAATGGCCGGGCGTTACTCGGCAGTGATCGCCGCCACCGCCGCACCCGGCAGCGGCGCCTGGCCCCGGGCCCGACGCACGATCCGCGCGGTGCCATGGCGCATGTCGTCCAGAATCGCGTAGATCGTCGGCAGGAACATCAGGCTGACCACGGTCGAGAACGCCAGGCCACCGGCCACCGCGCGTGCCATCGGCGAGTACTCCAGCCCGCCGAGCACCACGGTGTCGCTCAGCGAGATCGGCACCATCGCCAGGATCGCCGTGCCCATGGTCATCAGGATCGGGCGCAGGCGTTCGCGGCTGCCTTCCACCAGCGCATCCGTGCGGCACATGCCGCGTCGGCGCAGGTTGTTGATGTGCTCGACCATGACGATGCCGTTGTTCACCACCACGCCCATCAGCACCAGGATGCCGATGAAGGCCATGATCGTGAACGAGGTTCCGGTGATCCAGAACAACCAGAACACGCCGAACACCGAGAACACCACCGAGCTCATGATCGCCGACGGGAACAGCAGCGACTCGAACACGGCGGCCATCACCACATAGATCATCACCAGCGCCAGCACGAGGTTGAACAGCATCTGCTTCATCGCCTGATCGTCGTTCTCGAACGCGCTGCCATCGAAACTGTAGGTGTAGCCCGCCGGGAAGGCGACGGCGCCGAGCGTCTCCTCCATCGCCTTGCGTGCCTCGGGAACGGTGGTCTTCCCGGCCAGGTTCGCCAGGATCGTCAGCGTGGTCTGGCGGTTGTTACGGCTGATCTGGGTCGCGGCCGGCTCGACGTTGACGTCGACCATGCTCAGCAGCGGCACGGTCCGCCCATCGGGTGCGCGCACGGTGAACGATGCGATGTCGGCGACGCCGAAATCATCAGCCCCGGCGAAACGCACCCACACCGGCACTTCCGTATCGCCGCGGCGGAACTCGCGCAACTGGGCGCCGCGCAGCGCCAGGCCGACGAAGCTCGACACCTGCTCGGCACTGAAGCCGAACGACGCGGCCCGCTCGCGATCGACCCGCACGATCAGTTCGCTGTTCTGGTCGCCCGCATCCACCCGCACGTCGCTCAACTCGCCACGACGCGCCAGGATCGGCACGATGCCCTTGGCCAGTTCGGTCAGCTCATCGGTCGAATCGCCGACCAGCTGCACCTGCACGCTCTTGTCGCCGCCGCCCTGGTCGCTGCCACGGATGCCGACCTTGACCCGCGCCGACTTCGGCAACTCCTCGCTGATCTGGTCGGTCAGCGGCTTGGTGTCGGCGATCTCGTCATCGAAGGTGATCAGCGTGCTCGCGTCGCCCTGCTCGCTGTACCAGGAGTACAGCTGGGTGATGCCGAAACGCTCGCGGTTGGCCTCCAGGTACTGCTCCACGCGCAACACCTCGTCGGAGATCTGCTCCTTGGTGTAGCCGCCGTTCCACTCGTAGTACAGGTTGACCTCGCTGCCGCCACCGCCGCCGAACATGTCGAACTTGGTTCTGGTCATCGGCACGACGCTGAGGGCGACGATCAGCAGGATGCCGGTCACGCTCCAGCCGCGGTGCTCCAGGCTCCAACGCAGCATGCGCGCGTAGCGGCGCTGCATGGCGGGGATGATGCCGGTGGTCGTGTTGACCGCCGGCGGGGTCTTCATCCGTGCCGACAGCATCGGGATCAGGCTCACCGCCACCAGCCACGACGCCAGCAGCGACACCGAAATGGTGATCGCGATCTGCGCCATGAAGATGCTGATGTTGTTGGTCTCGCCCAGCAGGTTCGGCACGAACACGATGCAGTGGCACAAGGTGCCGGCCGACAACGCGATCGCGACGTTGCGGGTGCCCACGATCGACGCCCGCATGGGTTCGCCGGGCATCTTCTCGCGTTCCTGGTAGATGCTCTCCACCACCACCACGGCGTTGTCGACCAGCATGCCCACCGCCAGCAGCAGGCCCATCAGGGTCAGCACGTTGAGGGTGACGCCGACGAAGTACATGAAGCCCAGCGTGATCACGAAGCAGATCGGGATCGCCAGGGTCACCATCAGCGTCGACGGCCAGTGGCGCAGGAAGAAGAACAGCACCGCGATCGACAGCAGCAGGCCGACCGCGCCGGCTTCGGCGAGCTCGATCAGCGAACTGGTGACCTCGCTGCCCTGGTCCTGGATCACCTTGACGTCGACGCCGGTCAGGCTCGGCTGCTGCTGGATCTGCTCGACCTCGGCCAGCACCGCGCGCGACACCTCCACGAGGTTCGCATTGCGCTCCTTGAAGATGTCCAGGCCCACCGCGACGCGCCCATCCAGGCGCCGGCCGTAATCCATGCGCGCAGGCTTCAGGTGCACGTCCGCCACGTCCGACAGGCGCAGCCCATCGGCGTTGATCACCATGCCGCGAAGCTGGTCGAGATCGGTCAGCTCGCCCAGCGGCTGGACCCGCATGCGCCGGCCGGCGTCCTCGATCTGGCCGGCCGACACCGAGAAGTTCATCGCCCGCAGCTGCGCCGACAACTCGTTGAGATTGATGCCGTGCGCGCCGAGCCGATCGGGATCGACCGCGATTTCGACCTCGTTGGGCGGGGCGCCGGAGACCTCGACCCGGGCCACCCCCGGAACGCGCTCGATGCGCCGCTTCATCTCGCGGTCGATCAGGTCGTAGGCGCCGGTGAGGTCGGTATCGCCGGCCAGGCGCACTTTCAGCACCGCCTCGTCGCTGGTTGACCACTTGAACACGAAGTAGCGCTGGAAGTCGTCCGGCAACTGGTCGCGGATCGCGTCGATGCGCTCGCGCGCCTCCGACGCGGTGATCGCGATGTCCTTGTCCCAGTCGGAGAACTCGATGAAGACGTTGGCGCCATCGGCGCGAGCATTGCCGCGGATGCGCTTGATCCCGGTCAGCGTCGCAAGCGCCTCCTCGACCGGCCGCAGCACCGTGCGCTCGACCTCCTCCGGCGTGGATCCCGCGTAGGGCAACTGCACGAACAGGAACGGCACCGACACGTCCGGCAGCGCCTCCAGCGGCAGGCGCACGGCCGCGATCAGGCCGATCACGCACATCGAGATGAACAGCATGATCGTGGTGATCGGCCGCTTCAGGCTCATCTGCGCGACGCTCATGCCGGCTGGCCCTCCTGGCCTTCACCGCCCAGCGGCAGGCCATCGGACAGCGCCCCCCTGCGTGCGCGTGCGCGGTAGTGCTCGTCCGCGCGGCGGTCGAGCAGGTCGTACACCACCGGGATCACCACCAGCGTCAGCAGCGTCGACACCAGCAGCCCGCCGATCACCGTGATCGCCATCGGCGAGCGCACTTCGGCGCCTTCGCCGAACGCCAGTGCCAGCGGCAGGAAGCCGAACAGCGTGCACAGGGTGGTCATCGCGATCGGCCGCAGGCGCGAACGCGCGCCCTCGACCAGCGCATCGCGTTTGGCCACGCCGGCTTCGCGCAACTGGTTGACCTTGTCGATCAGGATGATCGCGTTCTTGGTCACCAGGCCGACCAGCAGGATCAGCCCGATGAACACCACCACCGAGATCGTGTTCCCGGTCAGCAGCAGCGCGAGCACCGCACCGACCATCGCCAGCGGGATGGTGAACAGGATCACGAACGGGTGCAGCAGCGACTCGAACTGCGACGCCATCACCAGGTACACGAGGAAGATCGCCAGCGCGAACGCGAACAGCAGCGACTTGACCGACTGATCCAGTTCCTCGCCCTGCCCGCCGATGTTCATGCCCACGTCGGTCAGCGGCTGCTCGGCGACCATGCGCTGCACTTCCTGCATCGCGGTGCCCAGGTCGATGTCGCGCAGGTTGGCCGACACGATCGCCACGCGCATCTGGTCGGCGCGGTGGATCTCGCTGGGGCCGGTGGTGGCCATCACTTCGGCCACCGACGACAGGACCACCGGCCGGCTGCTGCCGGGATTGACGATCAGGCGCCGGATGTCATCCAGCGAGGCACGGTCGGACTCCTGCGCGCGCACCAGCACGTCGATCTTGCGATCGCGGAAGCTGTAGCGGGTGGCCACGTCGCCGCGCACCTTCTGCACCACGGCGTCGGCGATCTGCCGCGTGCTCAGGCCCAGCGCCGCGGCGCGGTCCTGGTCGAAGCGGATCTGGATTTCCGGGAAGCCCTGCTCCACCGTCGAGCTCACGTCGGCGAAATGGGCGTTGCCGCGCAGCATCGCCGCCACCTTCTGGCCGGCGCGTTCGATCGTCTCCAGATCCTGGCCGCGCAGCTCGATTTCCAGCGGCGTGGAGAAACTGAACAGTTCCGGCCGGCTGAAATCGACCTGGGCGCCGGGGTGGTCCGCCATGGACTGGCGGAGGCGCTCGGTGGTCGCGGCCTCCACCGCTTCGCTGCCGCCGTCGGCCATCACGATGCTGATCTTGCCGATGTTCTCGCCGCTCTCGGTGGGGTTCGCATCCAGCCGGGTGCCGCTGCCGCTGACGCCGTAGAGCGCGTCGATGCCCGGCTCGTCGGCATGCTTGCGCTGCAGCTCGCGCACCAGCGCATCGGTCTCGCGCAGCGGCGTGCCCGGAGGCAGCTTGACCGTCATCTCGAAGCGGTCCTGGGCCAGTTGCGGGATCAGGTCGGTGCCCAGGAACGGCACCAGCAGCACGGTCGCGACGAAGGCGGCGCCCGCGAACAGCAACACCCGGCGCGGCTTGGCCAGCGCGGCCGGAAGCAGCTTCATGTAGCCGCGCTCGGCCCGGGCGTACGGCGACATCGCAAGGTCACTGGCCTTGCGCATCCCCGGCGACACCACCGCGCTCACGCCGCGACCGGCGCGCACCGCCAGCCAGGCGAGGCCGAAGAACACGCCGCGCGTGCCGGCCCCGACGCCATGACCGGTCATCGCCAGCGGCTTCTGCAGGCGCGAGGTCGGCTGCCAGCGCGGGTGCGGCGGCTCTTCGGGGAATGCCATTGGCGGCCGGCCCTTGAGCGCGCTGAGCATCGGCACCAGCGTCATCGACACGATCAGCGAGGTACCGATCGCCAGCGCCACGGTCAGCGCCTGGTCGCGGAACAGTTGCCCGGCGATGCCTTCGACGAACACCAGCGGCAGGAACACCGCGATCGTGGTCAGGGTGGAGGCCACCACCGCCATGCTGACTTCGCGCGTGCCGGTGATCGCCGCGTCCAGGATCCCCAATCCGCGTTCGCGCGCCTTGGCGATCGATTCCAGCACGACGATCGAATCGTCCACCACCAGGCCGGTGGCCAGGGCGAGGCCGCCCAACGACATCACGTTGAGGCTCAGCCCGAACTGGTCCATGAAGAAGAACGTGGTGATGATCGACACCGGCAACGACAGGCCGATGACCAGCGTGCTCCAGCCGTTGCGCAGGAACAGGAAGATGATCAGGATCGCGAGCGTGGCGCCGATCACGGCGTCTTTCTTGACGTCGCTGATCGCCGCGCGGATGAACTGCGACTGGTCTTCGATCGTGGTCAGTTCGATGTCGGGCGGAAGCTGCTTGCGGATCGCCTCCAGCCGCGCGTGCACCGCATCGGCGGTCGCGACGGTGTTGGCGTCGCCTTCCTTGTAGATCGCCAGCTCGACCGCTTCCTGGCCGCCGAGGCGGATGATCGCCTCGCGTTCCTTGTGTCCCTGGCGCACCACCGCGACGTCCCTGAGCCGCACCGGCTTGCCGCCGGCCACGCCGCCCTCGGACGCGGAGGCGCTCTGCACCGACGCGGCCGCGGCCATCGAACTGGCGTCGCCGCTGGCAGCGGCCACCCGCGCCATCTGCGCGGCCGCGCTCTCGGCCGCGCCACCGCCCGCGCCCTGGATGGTGACCAGCATGTTGCCGATTTCCTCGACGCTGGCGAACTGGTTCACCGTGCGCACCAGGTAGCGCTGCGAGCCTTCTTCCAGCCGCCCGCCGGACACGTTGACGTTTTCCTGCTCGAGGCGCTGGACCACGGTCTCGACCGGCAGGTTGAGCTGCGCCAGCCGCTGCTGGTCGATGTCGACCTGGATCTCGTCCTCGAGACCGCCGCCGACCTTGACCGCGGCGACACCTTCCACCGGTTCCAGCTTCTTCTTGAGGTCGTCATCCGCGTAGCGGCGCAGCATCGCCAGCTGGCGCAGCGGATCGGCGTCGGTCTTGGCGGAAAGCGCGAGTCGCACGACCGGCTCGGTGGACGGATTGAAGCGCAACAGCACCGGCGAACTTGCCTCGCGCGGCAACTGCAGCACTTCCATCTTGTCGCGCACGTCGAGACCGGCCTTGTCCATGTCGGTGCCCCAGGCGAACTCGAGCACCACGTCGCTCTGCCCCGGGCGCGATACCGACTTGAGCTTGCGCAGGCCCTTGACCACGCCCACGGCCTCCTCGACCGGCTCGGTGATCAGGGTCTCGATTTCCGAGGGTGCCGCGCCGGTGTATTCGGTGCGCACGGTCAGGGTCGGGTAACTCAGGTCGGGCAGCAGGTTGACCTTGAGGTTGCCCAGCGCGATCAGGCCGAACAGCAGGAAGCTGATCGTCACCATCGCCACCGTTACCCGACGCCGGGTCGAGAACTCCACGAGGTTGAACGGGGCTGGATCACCGGGCCGATGCCCGGGGGGATCTCCGGCAGGATCGCGCGGCGGGAATTGCGAAGGATCGCTCACGTGGCTGCCCCGGGCTTATTGTTGTGATTCGGAGGTGGCTTTCGCCGGCTTCTTCGCGGCGATCTTCGCCGGCGCCTCGCCCAGCACCTGCACCACGCTGCCATCGCGCACCGCGGTCTTGCCGGCGACCACGACCTGGTCGCCCAGCTTCAGGCCGTCGCGGACCTCAGCCCATTCGCCATCCAGATAACCCAGGGTCACCGGCACGCGCGCGGCCTTGCCATCGCGCACGACGAATACCGCCGGACTGGTTTCGCCATCCAGCAGCGCCACCCGAGGCACCACCAGCGCGTCGGCGCGCTGGTCGTAGGCGATGCTGATCCGGCCGAACATGCCCGGCTGCAGCACGCCGACGCTGTCGAACGCGGCGATCACCCGGAACGTGCCGCTGCCGGAATCCACTACCGGCGCCACCCGGTCGACCACGCCGGTGAAGGTCTTGCCCGGCATCGCGTCGACCTGCAGTTGCACTGGCAGGCCGGCCTTGAGCGTCGCCAGCTCGCGCTCCGGCACATTGAGCACGGCTTCGAGCTGGGAGATGTCGACGATGCGGAAAATCGGCGTGTTGATCTGCACGAAATTGCCGGTCTTGATCGAACGCGAAGCGATCACCCCGGAAATCGGCGCCTTGACGTTGGCGTACGACAGCTCGAGGTTCGCCAGCCGGTTGGTGGCCCGCGCGTTTTCCAGGTCGTAGCGGATCTGGTCGTTGTCCGCCGCGCTCACCAGCTTCTGCTCTGCCAGCTGCCTGGAGCGTGCGTACTGGTTCTGCAGTTTGTTCATCTGAGCCGAGGTCTGCGCCGCCTGCAACTGCGCGCGCGAGGAATCGAGCCGCACCAGGGTCTGGCCCGCACGCACCACGTCGCCCTCCTCGACCAGCACGCTCAACGCCACTCCCGAGGTCTTGGCCACGACCTGCGACTCGCCCAGCGGCTCCAGCGGCGCGGTGCCCGTGTAGCTGGCCGCAACCGCACGACGCTCGGCCTTGGCGACCTCCACCGGGACGGCCTCGGGCTTTTCTTCATCCGTCGACTTGGCTTGCGCGTCGGCCGAGCCGCCGTTGCAGGCGCCAAGCGCCAGTACGCACGAGAGAGCCAGGGCAGCGGTGCGGACGGCGCCGCGACGAGGAAAAACGAGGGAATGGCGCATTTCTGGAGGCCCCGAGGTGGCTGATTTGATGCGGATGGCCGGATGTATGCCGGTGTTGTACATAAGTAAATCACCTAGAACGCGATTCGCAATGCGCCAGAGGTCATGGTGACTGCCGACCAATGCGGCCACGCGCACGCAACAACAACCCCAGTCGACAGTGATGCCAAAGCCGGGGACTTCGTTGCACCGGACTCGCGGGCTATACTTCGCCGCTTGCTTGCGGCCACGCACCTGTGCCGCGCTGCCCACCACACCCTTTCGCTAGCCATCTGGATTAATGGACTACGACATGATGCGACCGCTGACGATCGCCGCCTGCTTCGCCCTGGGCCTCGCCGCGCTTCCTGCGCTGGCCCAGGACACCGCAGGCTCCACGACCTCCACCCCGGAGGCCGTCACGACCACCGCTACCGCTGCGGTCACCAGCGGTGAGGGCAACGCCGAACGCGGCCGCGCACTGACCTACACCTGCCAGGGCTGCCACGGCGTGGAGGGCTACAAAAACGCGTACCCCAACTACAGCGTGCCCAAGATCGGCGGTCAGTCGCTGCCTTACCTGGTCAACGCACTCAATGACTACCGATCGGGTGCCCGGAAGCATCCGACCATGCAGGCACAGGCGCAGGGTTTTTCCGAGCAGGATGTCGCCGATATCGCCGCGTTCCTTTCGAACCTGAAGTGAGTGAGCCGATGCCCATGACGAATTCCCGCTTCCGCACGGCCGCCCTGGCGATCGCACTGCTCGGTAGCACCGCCCTTGCCGCCTGCTCGAACGACACCGCGGAGACCGCCGACGCCGCCCACGACGCGCCCAGGTCCTCATCAGCAGGATTGCCCTCGGGGCACGTCGCCGCTGGCGAGGAGTTGGCCATGACCAAAGGCGCGGCGACGGGCCAGTCCTGCATCGATTGCCATGGCGCCGAAGGCAACGCGCCGATCGATGCCAGCTACCCGAAGCTGGGCGGCCAATATGCGTCCTATCTCGGCCACGCTTTGCAGATGTATCGCAATGGCTCGCGCGAGCACGCGCTCATGTCGAGCCAGGCACGGGACCTGACGGACCAGCAGATCGCCGATCTTGCGCTGTACTTCGGCACCCGCGAAAGCGAACTGAGGACATTGCAGGGCGCGCACTGACACCTGTCGCCGCTGCGTACTGGTTGCAAAGAGGCCCGCGCACGCGGGCCTTTGCGTATCCGACACCCGGATGTGCGACCAGCGCCGGGCCCTCCGGCTGCCGGCCGGCTTGAGCCGCAACCACCACCAGGAAGCGCTAGCCGCCCGGTGGTGGCCGGATGCTGCCGTTGTCTTCCTGCAGTTCCGGCTTGAACGGAATGTCCGGGGGGGGCCGCGCCGTGGCCGACTGCTCATTGAGGTTGGGATCGCTGATGCCGCAGCCGCCGCCCAGCGCCAGCAGCACGGTCTGGCAGACGAGGTGCGTGTTGGTTCCGGGAATCGGGATCCGTACGGTCTTGATGCTCTTGCGGACCCACTCCTCGAGCAAGGTCTCGTTGGGCCGCCAGTAGCGGTCGAAAACCGTGGGCTCGTAATCGTTCGGTGCCCGCCTGAGCCAGGTGCCGGCGCGGTCGAGGTCGACGATTTCATCGGTGACAGTGCCCGGCGCATTGCCGGGGGATGCCGAGCCGGGCGTGTCGGCCAGGCGGACCGATCCGTCGCTGTTGTACAGCCCGTCGTCACCGGGCGGTCCGCCGGGACGATTGCGAGCGGCATCGCCCCAGTCGTCGGCGCGATTGGGAGTGGCCCAACTGCCCGGCGCGGGCGCGGGCCTGGGACCCGCCCCCGCCGTCGTCGCGGGGCTGCGGCCACTGGGCGGTGCCGGCGCGCTCGCCGCCGGGCCGGCAGCTGACGCCGACGGCGCGGCCGGTGCCGCCGGGGCCGCTGCTGCGGCACTCCGGGCTTCTTGCCCGGTCGGGGCAGCCGGGGCAGGA
>DATHRJ010000167.1:0-9768 GCA_035465455.1 Lysobacter sp. | reverse complement strand
TCATCCGCAGAAGCGGGGGCGATGCGTGATGCAAGGCCGGTGACCGCCGTGGCGGTCATGACGTCATTTTTGTGCGAGGCCGCGTGGATTCCACGAGGCCTCGCGGCGGCAACCGTTACTCGGCTGCCGGGGTTTCCGAGGCCGCTTCGGTCGGAGCAGCAGTCTCGGCAGGAGCAGCAGTCTCGGCAGGAGCAGCAGTCTCGGCAGGAGCAGCCGCCTTGTCGGACGAAGCGGCCTTCTTCGCCGGAGCGCGGCCACGCGGGGCCTTGCGCTCTTCCTTCGCGACCGGGTTGCCCTCGGCGTCGAGCTCGACCATGTCCTCGTCGCGCACGCCAGCCGAAGGCGCGGCGGCCTTGCCTTCCAGCACGGCGTCGGCGGCGGCGCGGGCGTACAGCTGCACCGCGCGGATGGCGTCGTCGTTGCCCGGGATCGCGTAGTCGACCAGCGCCGGATCGTAGTTGGTGTCGACCACCGCCACGACCGGGATGCCGAGCTTCTTGGCTTCCTTGATCGCGATGTCTTCGTGGCCGATGTCGATCACGAACAGCGCGTCGGGCAGGCGGTTCATTTCCTTGATGCCGCCCAGGGATGCCAGCTTCTTGTCGCGCTCACGGCGCAGCCCCAGCACTTCGTGCTTGACCAGCTTCTCGAACGTGCCGTCGGTTTCAGCCGCTTCCAGCTCCTTCAGGCGCTGCACCGACTTCTTCACCGTGGCGAAGTTGGTCAGGGTGCCGCCGAGCCAGCGCTGGTTCATGTACGGCATGCCGCAACGCTCGGCTTCTTCCTTGATCGAGTCGCGGGCGGAACGCTTGGTGCCCAGGAACAGGATCATGCCGCGGCGCTGCGCGATCCCCGACAGGAAGTTCATCGCGTCGTTGAACAGCGGAACCGTCTTCTCGAGGTTGATGATGTGGATCTTGCCGCGGGCGCCGAAGATGTACGGGCCCATCTTGGGATTCCAGTAGCGCGTCTGGTGGCCGAAGTGAACGCCGGCTTCCAGCATCTGGCGCATGGTGATCTGTGGCATTGGTGTGACTCCAGGCAATGGAACCGGCCGCCAAAAGGGGTGGGGCGGCTGCCCTCGGCGCGAGCCAGGGCAAGGGTTCCGGGGTTGGGCTTCCCCGCTGCTCCGTGACCGAACCGCTGGTTCCGGGAGCTGGGCTCCTGGCTTTGCGGCACCCCGGCACGGATTGTGGCAGCGGGTGTGAATTCGCCGGTGCCGGGACGGGACCCGGTCACTGCGCCCGGCGTGGGCGGCGCGGCGGGCTTTTCAGCCCATCACGCAGCCGGGAAGTGTAGGCCCAGGCCCCGGGTAGCGCAAGTTGGGCCGGTGCCGTCGGGTTCCCGTAGTGCACGTGCCCGGGCCGTAGACCGCCGGATCGGCGATAATGCGCGAATGCCTATCACTATCAAGACCCCCGACGAGATCGAGAAGATGCGCGTTGCCGGCCGCCTGGCTGCCGACGTGCTGCAGATGATCGCCCCCCACGTGAAGCCCGGTGTCACCACCGAGGCGCTCGACAAGCTGTGCCACGACTACATCGTCCAGGTGCAGCAGGCGGTGCCGGCGAATGTCGGCTACAAGGGTTTCCCGAAGTCGGTATGCACCTCGGTGAACAACGTGATCTGCCATGGCATCCCCAGCGAGGCCAAGGTGCTGAAGGAGGGCGACATCGTCAACATCGATGTCACCGTGATCAAGGACGGCTGGCACGGCGACACCAGCCGCATGTACTTCGCCGGCACCCCGTCGGTGATGGCGCGGCGGCTGGTCGAGGTGACCCGCGAGGCGATGTTCCGCGCGATCCGCATCGTCAAGCCGGGCGCGACCCTGGGTGACATCGGCGCGGCGATCCAGTCCTATGCCGAGGCCGAGCGCTTCAGCGTGGTGCGCGAGTACTGCGGCCACGGCATCGGCCGCGTGTATCACGAGGAACCGCAGGTGCTGCACTACGGCCGCGCCGGCGAAGGCCTGGTGCTGAAGCCGGGCATGACGTTCACGATCGAGCCGATGATCAACGAAGGCGCCCGCCACACCAAGGTGCTGCCCGACGGCTGGACCGTGGTCACCAAGGACCGCAAGCTCTCGGCGCAAGGGGAGCACACGATCGCGGTGACCGAAGACGGCGTCGAGATCCTGACCCGACTGCCGGGTGACGACAACGACCTATGAGCACGCCGTCCTCCGTCGACCCGTCGGCGGGCGATGACGCCGACTGGGTAAGCGCTGCTCGTACCGCGTTGGCGCAAAGCGATGCGGTGCTGGCGCAGAGTTTCGACGGCGACGCGGGCGTCGACATCGATCGCCTGCTGAGTGCGCGCACGGCCGCAGCCGATGCCCAGGTGCGCGCGGCATGGCAACGCTGTTTTCCCGAAGGCGCCTTGCTGGGGCTGTTCGCGGTCGGCGGCTACGGACGCGGGGAACTGTTTCCGCAGTCCGACATCGACCTGCTGGTGCTGGCCGACCCGGAAACGCAGGCGTACTACGCCGAGTCGCTGGCGCGTTTCTTCGCCCTGTTGTGGGATGCGGGCCTGCCGGTCGGGCATTCGGTGCGCTCGGCGTCGCAGTGCGTCGAGGCCGCTGCGGCCGACATCACGATCCTGACGGCGATGCTCGAGGCGCGCCCGCTGATGGCCGACGAGGCCGCGCGGGCTGCGCTGCGACAGGTCGTCGCGCCCGACGTGGTGTGGCCGCCGCGCGATTTCTTCATCGCCAAGCGCGAAGAACTGCGCGCGCGCCATGCGCGCTACGGCGACACCGCCGACAACCTGGAGCCGAACCTCAAGGAGGGTCCCGGTGGCCTGCGCGACGTGCAGACCCTGCACTGGATGGCGCTGCGCATCATCGGCACCAGCGACCTGGAGTCGCTGGTGGCGGTCGGCCAGCTCGGCGCCGACGAGCTGGCGACGCTGGAAACGCAGCGCCGAACCTTGTCGCGCCTGCGCTTCGGCCTGCACCTGGTCGCCGGCAAGCGCGAGGAAAGGCTGCGGTTCGATTACCAGAAGCTGCTGGCCACGCGGCTGGGCTATCTCGACAGCCCCGACAGTCTCGCGGTCGAACAGATGATGCAGGGCTTCTACCGCAGCGCCTCGCTGGTGCTGCGGATCGGCGAGCGGCTGTTGCAGCGCTTCGAGGAGCAGATCGAGGGCGAGGCCACGCCGGAGCCGATCGACACGATGTTCGAGTTGCGGCGCGGGTACCTGGCCGCCAGCGACGATGCCGACTGGCCGGGGACGCCGGGCGACATCTTCGCGCTGTTCGCGGCCTGGGCGGCGCAGGCCGACGCGCGCGGACTGCATTCGCGTACCGCACGCGCGCTGGCCGAGGCATTGCCGTCGCTGCCGGATTTCGCCAGTGCCACGCCCGCGCTGCGCACCTCGTTCCTGCAACTGCTGCGCGGGCCGCAGCCGGTGGCGACGCTGACGCGGATGGCGCGGCTGGGCGTGCTCGGACGCTGGATTCCCGCGTTCTCCAAAGTCTCCGGGCGCATGCAGTTCGACCTGTTCCACGTCTACACGGTCGACCAGCACACCCTGGCGGTGCTGCAGAACATCGCCTCGTTCGCCTCCGGCCGCCCCGATGAGCGCTTCGCGCTGGCGCACGAGATCTGGCCGCGGCTGCGCAAGCCCGAATTGCTGCTGCTGGCCGGGCTGTTCCACGACATCGCCAAAGGCCGTGGCGGCGACCACTCCCAACTCGGCGGCGAGGATGCGCGTGCGTTCTGCAGTGCGATCGGCTTGTCCGAAGGCGACACCGCCTTGGTTGAATGGCTGGTTCGCAAGCACCTGCTGATGTCGATGACCGCACAGAAACAGGACATCGCCGACCCCGAGGTGATCCACCGCTTCGCCACCGCCGTGGGCGATCGCGAGCGGCTCGACCACCTGTACCTGCTGACCTGCGCCGACATCGCCGGCACCTCGCCAAAACTGTGGAATGCCTGGAAGGACCGGCTGATGGCCGACCTCTACACGGCGACGCGATTGGCGCTGCGCCGGGGGCTGGAGCATCCGTTCGCCGCGGCCGAACACGCGGCCGAAACCCGCCAGGCCGCGCACGCGATGCTCGCCGCGTTCGGTAGCGCGGACGAGGAGATTGCCGCGTTGTTCGACCGCATGCCGGAGATCGGTTTCCAGCGCGGCCGCGCCGACCAGTTGGCATGGCAGGCCGCATCCTTGCGCGGCAGGTGCGCCGGCGACACCTGCGTGCGGGTGCGGCCGGTCGCCGCCCATGCGGGCGCGCTGGAGGTGTTCGTGCATTCGCCCGACCGCGACGGGCTGTTCGCCGCGATCGTGGCCACGCTCGACCGCTGCGGGCTGGCGATCCAGCAGGCGCGCGTGCTCGACGGGCCGCAGGGCACCATTTTCGACACCTTCGAGGTGGTCCCTGCCGACCGCCATGCACCGTCCGCCGAGGAGGTCGAGCGTCGCCTGGCCGCCACTCTGGCCGAGTCGCTGGACGACGTGCGTCCGGCCCGTCGCACCCAGCCGCGGCACCTGCGGCATTTCCGCATTCCCCCGCAGATCGGCTTCGGCGTCACCGAAGCCACTGCCGATGCCGGCGCGCGCACGGTGCTGAGCCTGGTATGCACAGACCGCCCGGGGCTGCTGGCCGATGTCGCGCAGACCCTGCGCATGCAGGGGCTGCGCGTGCACGACGCGCGCATCGCCACGTTCGGCGAACGCGCCGAAGACGTGTTCAAGATCACCAGTATCGACAGCCAGGGTCATGCCCGGCCGCTCGACGAAGCGCAACAGCAGGTGCTGCGAGTCGCATTGCTCGCCTGCCTCGAAGGAGACCCCCGATGAGTCCTGCCAAGAAGGCGGTCCGCAAGACCGCCGCCAAGCCCGCGAAAAAGAGCGCGAAGAAGCCCGCGGTAACGCCCGCAGTGCCGCAGGCGAGCGAAGTGGACGAGTTGAAGTTCGTGATCGAGAGCGCATTCGATCGACGCACGATGCTGACCCCGGAGGAGATCGAGGGTTCCACCCGTCCCACCGTGGAGCGGGTGATCGACGGCTTGGAGGATGGCGAGTTCCGCGTCGCCGAGCCCGATGGCGAAGGCGGCTGGCGCGTCAACGAATGGCTCAAGAAGGCGGTGCTGCTGTATTTCCGCACCCAGGAAATGGAGCTCGTCGAATCGTATCCAGCGCCGTTCTGGGACAAGATTCCGGCGCGGTTCGCCACGTTCGACGAGGCCGCGTTCCGCAAGCTCGGCGTGCGCGTGGTGCCCGGTGCGGTCGTACGTCGCGGCGCGCACCTGGGCCGCGACGTGGTGCTGATGCCGAGCTTCATCAACATCGGTGCCCATGTCGGCCCCGGCACCATGGTCGACACCTGGGCGACGGTGGGTTCCTGCGCGCAGATCGGCAGGCACTGCCACCTGTCCGGCGGTGCCGGCATCGGCGGCGTGCTCGAGCCGCTGCAGGCGACACCCACCATCATCGAGGACCACTGCTTCATCGGCGCGCGGTCCGAGGTGGTCGAAGGCGTGATCGTCGGCCACCACAGCGTGATCGGCATGGGCGTGTTCCTCGGCCAGAGCACGCGGATCTACAACCGCGCGACCGGCGAGATCAGCTACGGCTACATCCCGCCGGGCAGCGTGGTGGTATCGGGCTCGCTTCCGGCGCAGGATGGCAGCCACTCGTTGTACTGCGCGGTGATCGTCAAGCAGGTCGATGCCCGCACCCGGGCCAAGACCAGCATCAACGACCTGCTGCGCGGCCTGGCCGATTGAGCGACCACACCATGTCCACCATCCTGTACGGCCTGTCCAACTGCGACACCTGCGCCAAGGCGCGCAAGTGGCTCGACCGCTTCGGCGTCGCCCATGCGTTCGTCGACTACCGCGACCGGCCGCAGACGCCGGAGACGCTGCTGGAGTGGAAGGAGCACCTGGGCGGCTGGGACCTGATGATCAACAAATCCTCGACCACCTGGCGCAACCTCGCGCCGCATCGCAAGACGCCGGGCACCGACGCGGAATGGAAGATCCTGCTGCGCGAGTACCCGCAACTGATACGGCGGCCGCTGGTGGTCACCGACAACGGCACGATCACCCAGGGCTTCAGCGACAACGGGTTCAAGCTGCGCTTCGGAATCGGCTGATCCACTCGCGCACCCGGCGCGGCGTTGGCGTCGTCCGGCGATGGACAATGGCGTCTTCCTGCAGAATGCTGGTCCCCAGCTACTGACGCGGCCCGCCATGAGCGAAGTCTTCGACCTCACCTGCGACCTTCTCGCGCGCGCATCGGTCACGCCCGATGACGCGGGCTGCCAGGCGGTGATCGCCGCGCGGCTGCAGCATGCGGGGTTTGCCTGCGAGCACCTGCGCCTTGGCGAGGTCGACAACCTGTGGGCGACCCATGGCGGCGACGCCGGCGATGAGCCGACGCTGGTGTTGCTTGGCCATACCGACGTCGTGCCGACCGGGCCGCGGGAGGCCTGGAGCAGCGATCCGTTCGTGCCGGAGGTCCGCAACGGCATGTTGTACGGCCGCGGTGCCGCCGACATGAAGGGCAGCGTGGCCGCATTCGTCGTCGCGGCCGAACGCTTCGCCGCCGCGCATCCAGGCCACCGCGGGCGCCTGGCACTGCTGCTGACGTCCGACGAGGAGGGCGATGCGATCGATGGCGTGCGCCGGGTCGCGGAGTTGTTCCGCGCGCGCGGCGAGCGCATCGACTGGTGCATCACCGGCGAGCCATCCACGACGCAGCGACTGGGCGACCTGTTGCGCGTGGGCCGTCGCGGCACCCTGTCGGCGACCTTGGCCGTGCGCGGCGTGCAGGGCCACGTCGCCTATCCAGACAAGGCACGCAACCCGATCCATCAGGCGCTGCCGGCGCTCGCGGAGTTGACCGCGCGGCGATGGGACGATGGCTTCGAAACGTTTCCGCCGACCAGCCTGCAGATCAGCAACATCCACGCCGGCACCGGCGCCAACAACGTGATTCCCGGCGAGTTGCAGGTGCTGTTCAACCTGCGCTTCAACCCGGTGTGGAATGCCGCACAGCTGGAGCAGGCCTGCGAAGCGATCCTTGAACGACATGGTCTGGACTACAGCGTGCAATGGCACCGCGGCGGCGAGCCGTTCCACACGCCCGAAGGCCCGTTGCGCGCGGCCGCACGCGACGTGCTGGCGCAATTCGCCGGCGCCGCACCGCAGGAAAGCACTGGAGGCGGCACCTCGGACGCGCGCTTCATCGCCCCGCTGGGCGCGCAGTGCATCGAGATCGGCCCGGTCAACGCCACGATCCACCAGGTCGACGAGCACGTCGCGGTGGCCGACCTGGAAGCGCTGCCGGATCTTTACCTGGCGCTGATCGAGCGCCTGCTGATCGGGTGACCTGGAACGGATGCGCTGTGCTTAGCCATGCAACGGCGCAGGCAACAGGCAACGCTCACGCTTGTGTAGCCCGGGTAAGCAAAGCGCACCCGGGACCGCGCGGAACCCCGGGGCTCGCGCCGCCGGCTCGCGCGGAAATCGGTCGGTGCGGATTGCCGTTTGCGCAGCGCAAATCGTGGTCCCCGGGTGCGCTGCGCTTACCCGGGCTACTGGGCCGGGCAGCAAGGCGGGCAATGCACCCGCTTGTGCAGCCCGGGTAAGCAAGCGCACCGGGGGCGCGAAGAACCTGCACGGCTGCGCTTCGCTTACGGCGTCAAACGCAACGTGTATTTCGCAGGTCCCGGCAGGAACGGCGTCGGCCGTCCGTGCACCCAGGCGTCGTGGCCGGCGCCCCAGAACGGCGACAGCGGGTGCCCGCTCTGGCCGCCGGGCATGTGGATGATGCCGTCCTCCTCGAACCCGGGCGCAACCACCATCCGCTGAGACGCGCCGAACCCGGGTGCTGCCACCAGCGGCATATGGGTGTCGCCGCGCAGTCGATCCGGCGGCATGCACAACAGTCGCTTGCCGATCAACGGGATCGCGCCGGACAACGGGTGGCAGATCGCCGCGGTGTTGCGCTCGCCCCATTCGCGCTCCTGCAACGGACCGAGCGTGTCCAGCCCTTCGCGAACCTCGCTGGCGGCATCCTCGAACAAGGCGTCCCACGAATCGAAGCGACGCGGGAGCAGGTGCGCCGGACGCTGCGTGACCAACGGCCAGGCCACGCCCTCCAGTTGCGACAGCGCGGGCATCTCGAACGCCTCGCCGAGTGCTGCCCGTGCCGGGGCGGTGAGACCGGCGGCGATGCGTTCGTGCACCGCCAGTCGCCAGGCCCGCACGATCCGGTAGCTGGTCGAGTCGGTGCTGGCGTGGCCTTGCCAAGTGGTGGATGCCGCGGCCAGCGCGGTGAGCGTGGGCGACGTCGCGCGCGCTCGCACCGCTTCGTCCTGCAACAACGACCACCAGCGATGCAGGAACAGCGCGCGGTCGTCGAGCTGGATCGCCAGCAGGTCCGGCTCGGTGAACCGCGACTTGGCGAACAGTGCGTCGCGGATCTGCTGGCCGCGCGCGCCCAGGCCGTAACCGCCGTCACCGATCACCGCAAGCAGGTCGCCGTCGACCACGCGGCTGTTGGCGGTCCACAGGCGGCCGGATTCGGGGTCCGACAATAGCGGCGCACCTGCGGATTGCAGCTCCCATCCGCGGCAGCTGTCGGTCACGGCCTCCGCCTGCGGTGCCGTGTTCGCGATCAGGCCGCTGGCGCAGTCGCCGTTGCGCTGCGGCACCGGCCCCAGCAGTCGCCAGGCGATGCGTCCGCTGCTGTCGCCGACCACCAGGTTCTGCGCGGGCAGCCCGAGGCGGTCTGCCGTGCCCATCACGTCTTCCAGCGATGTGGCGCGGGCGAATTCGAGCACCTCGAGGTTCAACGCACCCGGCAGGTGCGCGGACCATCGCAGAGACAGCAGGTCGCCATCGGCGTCGCGTTGCAGCACCGGGCCCCAAGCGGTTTCCTCGACGTCGAATGTTTCGTCCGCCGCACCGGCGACCTTGATGGTCTCCACGAACGTCGTCGTCGCGGGACAACGCGCGTCGTTGCGTCCCGCTTTTGCGGCGGCGGTACAAGCCGGCTGCCGCTGCCAGTCGAGCCAGTCGCCGTAGCTGTTGGTGAAGCCCCAGGCGACATGCCCGTTGCTGCCGACCACCACCCCGGGCAGGCCGGGCAGGGTGAAGCCCGACACATCGACCTGGCCGCCCGAAGCGCGGCCATCGCCATAGCGCAGCCGCGCGCGGAACCAGATGTTGGGCGCCCTCAGGCCCAGGTGCATGTCATCGGCGACGATCGCGCGGCCGCCTTCGGTCAGCGCGCCGGACACCGCGAAGTTGTTGCTGCCGACCTGCAACGGATCCGGCAGCGTGGCGTTGGCGACCTGGTCCTGGTCCGAACCGGTCGTCGGCAGCCTGCGCAGGTCGACCTGGTCCGGAGATGGCAGGACCGCATCGCCACGCGGCGCCCCGACCAGCGGCGCGTCCCAGCTGCTGCCATCGTGGGCGAGCAGGGCGAACAGCGCTGGAGGAAGGTGCTGCTGCAACCGCCACAGCGCCAGTTCGCGCGCGTTGGCCGAATCCTGCAGGTCGAAGTACATCGCGTAGCCGGTCAGCGCCGAATCGGCCAGCAGCCACGGCTTGGGTTGCTGGCGTAGCAACAGGTACGGCCAGGGCCGCGTCTTGAGGTCGGCAAGGCCGGCGTTGACGCCGTCGGTATAGGCCTCCAGTTGCAGGATCTTGTTGCCGGCGATCAGGTCCAGGTGCGCGTTCGCACGCGCGCGCATGCGGTGCACGCGGTGCTTCTTGTCGGTGTCGATCGCGCGCGCACCGAATA
>DATHRJ010000166.1:0-1746 GCA_035465455.1 Lysobacter sp. | reverse complement strand
GGATTCTGAGATAAGCGCATCGCGACAGCAGGCGCCGTTCTACATGAATGGCGTGCTGATCGAACCCGACGCCTTGCGGATCAGTGGCAAGAAAGCCGCCTGCCGGGTCGAGCCGAAGGTCATGGCGCTGCTGGTCGCTTTTGCAGAGCGACCGGGGCAACTTTGGACACGCGACGAACTGGTCGCGCGCATCTGGGCCGGCGAATCCGCAAGCGATGAGACCCTGACGCGGGTCGTCTACCTGCTTCGCAAGGCGCTGAAAAGCGTCGCCGCGGCGGCCGACGCCGTCCGGACCGTTCCGAAACTCGGCTACCGGCTGGATGCGGAAGTCTGGGCTGCCGAACAGGAACCGCAAGCAGCGCCTTCGAAGGCCGCCCTATTCCCCCCGTTTTCAATCGCAGTATTGCCCGTCGTGGATATGTCCGCGGGCGGCGACGGGCAGCTTCTCGCGAACGGCCTGACCCGCGACCTGACCACGTTGCTGGCGCGAACGCCGCGCTTCCGGGTGGCGCCGCACAGTTCCGCCGCACGCTTTTCCGTCGATACGCCGGGCATGGCGGCGGTGGGTGAAGCATTGCACGCGCGCTATGTCGTCACGGCGACACTCGCGCGGTCCGGCGACATCGTCAGGATTCGCGCCGACCTGGGCGACGCCGCCGAAGGCACACTGCTTTGGGCGGAGAAGTACGAGACCGGCGTCGACCGCTTCTTCGAAGTTCAGGAAGACGTGGTCTGCAGCATTACCACCGCGATCGCCGCCAAGGTGAATGTCACCCAGCCCGTACGGGTGCGACGCACCGGTCGCTTCAACCTCTCGGCCTACGAGCGGGTCCAGGCGGCAGAGGCGCTGCGGCTGAATTACGGACGCGACAGCGCGAAGAAGATCGTCGCCATGCTGCACGAGGCGCTCGAAATCGAGCCCGATGATCCGGTGACTCGCGCCGCCCTCGCCGTGCAACTCAGCCAGAACGTCGTCAGCCAGTGGGCTGAGGATCCTGCAGCGACGATAGCGCAGGCCGATACTCTGGTCGCGGAATCACTCGCGGCCGCGCCCAACGATCCCGAGGTGCGCGCGGCCGCGGGAATCGTGGCGACCATGTTCCACCGGCCCGACGATGCGATCCAACACCTCGAAATCGCGACCGCGCGGAATCCGAGCGATGCGCACGCGCTGGCCGTGCTCGGCTGGCAGCACTGCCTGCGCCATTCCGATCCCGGTGGCATTGGCTTGATCGAAACGGCCGAGGCACGTGCCCCGCACCATCCCCGATTCGGCCTGTGGGCCACCTATCGCGCCACCGGCCATTTGTTCATGCTGAATTACGCGGAGGGCCTGCGCGGTGGCCGGCACGCGGTCGAGCGTACACCCAATTATTATCAACCCCACTTGACCTGCGCCTGGGCGCATACCGGGCTGGGTGACACGCAGTCAGCGCAGCGCGAAATCCTGCTCGCCCGAGCGCACGAATCGGAGGACATTCTCGAAAAATTCGTCGAAGAAATGCGCAAGTGGGCAACGAATTCGCCCCACAGGACGCAGTGCTGGGAAGTGTTGGAGGCGCTCCGGTTGTTGCGGAAGTAAGCCATGCGCAGGAAATCCACGACCACACCTGGCGCACTCGAGGGGTTCTCTTTCTGACCCGGACGTCCGCGCAACGACCGTGGGCGGCGGCCGTGTCGCGTTCACCGAGCCGATTCCGCTGGAGCATCGATTACGGGATATCGCGGCGGCGGGGGGGCAGCATC
>DATHRJ010000165.1:0-2592 GCA_035465455.1 Lysobacter sp. | reverse complement strand
TTGCTTCGTTGCGTCCGAAGATCGCGACCGACGCGCCGGCGCCCGCCAGCCCCAGCGCGATGGCGCGACCGATGCCGCCGTTGCCGCCCGTTACGACCGCCACGCGGCCACGCAGGTCAATCATTTCCAAAGTTTTCATCGCTGTTCTCGTTTAAGGTGCATTCGTGGTCCCGGGGCCGCACTCGGCTTTGGCGAGTGATTGCCCTACCAGCCGTTCCGCTTTGGCGAGGTTGCTTTCGGCGATCTGCTGCAGCAGGCCGAGCAAGGTAACGATCCGTTCATCCGTCAGCCGGTAGAACATGTGCCGACCCTGGCGCCTCGCGCTGACCAATCCCGCCCGGCGGAGCTGCTGAAGGTGCTGGGAGGCATTGGCAATCGACAGGCGCGTGGCGTGGGCCAGCGCCTCGACCGGCGCCTCGGCCCGGGCCAGACACTCGAGTAACGCCACCCGGTTGCCGTTGCCGAGGCCACGCGCCACCTGGGCCAGCGTGTCCAGCAGTGGCTGGCGGGAATTCGAGCGATCAGCGACGGCCATGCGGATCGTGCCCGCAATGTGGCGGGTTCGGGTGTTCGCGTTCATGCCCTTGACACGGGGTCATATTGAATTCAACATTCAAGAACTCAATTGAGTATAGCAAGTGACTCTGCCGTGCGCACCCTGATCATCAATGAACCGCGCCACGGCCCAGAGCAGGCCGCGAAGGTGCTGGTGATTTGACCGTGTCACAGGGCAAGCCCAAAACGGTTTATTTGGACCACAACGCTACCACGCCCGTGGCTGCCGAAGTGACCGCAGCGATGCTCGACTGCCTGCGCGACGGCTATGGCAACCCCTCCTCGGCATACCCGTTGGGCCGGCAGGCGGCCGGTCACGTCGCGGCTGCGCGGCGTTCCGTGGCGAAGTTGATCGGCGCCGACGAGGACGAGATCGTCTTCACCGGATGCGCCACCGAGGCCAACAACCTCGCGCTGCTGGGTGTAGCGGCCGCCTACCCTGCCGAGCGTCGGCACTTGGTGGTCAGCGCGATCGAACACCCGGCCGTGGCGGAACCGGCCAGGCACCTGCAGGCACAGGGCTGGGACGTGACCGTCGTGCCGGTGGACGGCCACGGACGAATCGACCCCGCCGCGGTCGCGGCGACGCTGCGGCCGGACACGGCGCTGGTGTCCATCATGCTGGCCAACAATGAGGTCGGCACGGTGCAGCCCATTGCCGAGATCGCCGCCGCGATTGCGTCCATGGGACGCGCCCGCGACATTCTGCTGCACAGCGACGCAGCCCAGGCGGTGGGCAAGATTCCCGTCAACGTGGACGCCCTGGGGGTCGACTTGCTGACTATCGCAGGCCACAAGTTCCAGGCCAGCAAGGGCGTAGGCGCGCTCTACCTGCGCCGGGGAACGCCGCTGCGGCCGATCCTGTTCGGCGCCGGCCACGAGCACGGCCTGCGTCCGGGCACCGAGAACGTGCCGGCCATCGCCGGCCTTGGCGCGGCCGCCGACCTGGCCCTGCGGCGGCTGGCGGGCGGCGACGGCCCGCTACGCGAGCGCCGGGAGCAGTTGCACGAACTTCTGCGGGCCGCGATCCCCGGTGTCCGTCTCAATGGTCACCCGGAAGCGCGCCTGCCCAACACACTGAACATTTCCTTCCCGGACGCCAGTGGCCGAGCCGTGCTGATGGCCGCCGGCGACGCGGTCGCCGCTTCGGTCGGCGCTGCCTGCCATGCAGACGACGCTGCGCCCAGCGGCGTGCTCGGCGCCATGGGCCTCGACCCGGCGCGGGCCGCAGGCGCGGTGCGGCTGTCGACCGGCTGGGGCACCACTGTCCCCGATATCGAGACGGCGGCGGAAGCGCTGATCCGCGCCTGGCTCAGCGTTAAGAGCGCCACGAATTCAGCGGACCGCGCCTGAGATGAGTGCGCATCGCGAGCAGCCGCACTTCAGCGAATACAGCCACGGCATCCGCGCGAACCTGTCGCAGTTCGGCCACCAGCTGGGCCAGGTGTTCCTGGTCGGCATGACCATCGGCATGCTGCGCACGGTGGTCCCTGCGCTGGCCGAGTCGGAGTTCGGCGTCGCCAAGGGGTCGTTCATGATGCTGACCGCCTTCGTCGTTGCCTTCGGCTTCGTCAAGGGCGTGCTCAACTTCGTGGCCGGGCGGCTGTCCGAGCGCATCGGCCGCAAGAAGGTGCTGCTGCTGGGCTGGCTGGCGGCCGTGCCGATCCCGTTCATGGTGCTGCTGGCGCCCAGCTGGAGCTGGATCGTCGCCGCCACCGTGCTGCTCGGCGTCAACCAGGGCCTGTGCTGGTCGATGACGCAGACCGCCAAGATGGACATCACGCGCGCCGACGAGCGCGGCCTGACCATGGGCTTGAACGAGTTCGCCGGCTACGTCGGCGTCGCCATTGCCGGCATCGTTACCGGTTACCTGGCGCTGGGCCTGGGGCCGCGGCTCGGGTTGTTCGTCTTCGGCGCCGTGGTTATCGCGCTGGCGATCGTTCTGACCGTAACCGTCATACGCGAAACCCACGGCTGGGCCAGGGCTGAGAGCGCCCGCCACGCCAGCGGCGCCGCGCAGGGTCCGCAGGCGCGTCT
>DATHRJ010000164.1:0-23882 GCA_035465455.1 Lysobacter sp. | reverse complement strand
CGTTTGTCGCCGGCAGGGACAAGCTTCATCTGGCCCTCGGCCTGCATGCCCATGTAATTGGCCTGGTAGTGCGCGGTGAACGGCTCGATCGCCGCCGCGGGGGCCGACACCACGATCAATGCCGCGGCGGCCAACCATGCGCGCACGCCAGGCCGTGCCGGCGTCGATGCGCGTGCGATGGTGCCATGCCTGTTACGGAAAAAACGCATTGATCAGACTCCTTTGTATTCGATGAGGCGCAGGTCGTAGGTGTCGCTGCCATCCTCGCGCTGCAGCATGCGGATCGGTGTCGGTACGCCCTTCACGACCCAGATGACGGTTTCTTCGTTGCCGTGTTCGACCCGGTCCACGCGCATCGCGGTGTAGCCGATGCCCGCGACCGAAACGCTTTCCAGTTCGTTCGCCACCACGTACCGGTGGTTGCGCACGCGGCCGTTGTCGACGAAGCGGTAGTCCAGCGTCTTGCCCGGCTCGGCATCGCGGATCACCGCCAGGTTGATCAGCAGGCCGCTCATGTCGCCGCCCTGCAGCGACAGCGGACCGGTGCGGCTTTCCTTGACGTCTCCCTGCCAGGTGGCAGAACCAGCGCGCCAATCGTAGACACCGATGGTCTTCTTCTGCGTGAACACGGTCCTGTTGACCGTGGCCTGGGTCAGCGGCCGGTAAGTTTCACCCTTGGTGTCGAACACGGTGCTCTGCTCGGCGTTCACCCCGGCCAGGCCGAACAGGCCACGGGTTCCGCGCATCATCAGGTCCACGCGCCAGCGCGAGGCGGGCAGTGACGTGACCTGCATGGTCGCCTCTCCGAGCGAATTGCCGCCACGGAATACTTCGTAGCTTGCGACGAAAGGCTCGAGCGCGGCAACGTCGCTGGTGGTCGTCGGGGGGGCGGGGTCCTGGGCGCAGGTGGCGCCGAATGGCAGCAACAGGCAAGCAGCGATGAACAGTGATTTCATGCGGGGTTCCGGGAAGTGGGAATGTCGAGCAGGTCGTCCGGACCCAGCTGCAAGGGCGAGTCGAGCGTCCGCCCGTCGAACGCGACCTGATTGCCGCGCAGCTCGATGCGGCCTTGGGTGAACAACCGCAAGGTCTGGACCAGCAACGGGTGTTCCCGTTCCAGCACGCGCCGTCCCAGCGAACCGGCATCGTCATCGGCGAGCACCGGCACGCGTGCCTGGGAAATGACCGGGCCGCCATCGAGTTCGGGCGAGACGAAATGGACGCTGGCACCGTGTTCCGCGACGCCGGCTTCCAGCGCCTGCTGGTGGGTGCGCAGGCCCTTGAACGCGGGCAGCAGCGAGGGATGGATGTTGATCATGCGGCCCATGCGGGCGGTCACTTCACGTTCGGAAAGCAGACGCATGTATCCGGCACAGACGATGAGATCAGGATGAACACGGTCGATGCGACTGAACAGGTATTCATCGAACGCCAGCCGCGTGGGGAAATCCGCCGCTCGGATCGCCACCGCCGGCACGCCCGCGGCCTGAGCACGCTGCAGTGCCCCGGCTGCGGGTCGATCGGAAAAGACGCCGACGAGTTCGGCCGCCAGGATCGCTTGCCCGATCGCGTCGATCAGCGCCTGCAGGTTGCTGCCGTGGCCGGAGGCGAGCACGGCGATGCGATGGGTCTGCTGGGTCATGAGGATGGTGTGCCGGCGGCGATGAGCGGGATGGCGCCGGCCGCTTGGCGCAAAGTATCGATGCGTCCCGCCGGCGCGCTCTGGCGAACCTCAGCCGATGCGCACGCGCTCGCCCTCGCCACGCGCAACCACGGCGCCGATGCGCCGGTGCGCGAGTGCCAGGCCATCGAGCCGGGTCTCGAGCGCGGCCACGTTTTCGGCCGCCACCACCAGCACGAAGCCGATCCCGCAGTTGAACGTGCGCCACATCTCCTCGTGCGCCACCGCGCCTTCGCGCTGCAGCCAGTCGAACACCGGCGGCAACACGATCGCGGAGGCCTCGATGTCGAGTCCGAGGCCGTCGGGGATCACCCGGATGATGTTTTCGGTGAGGCCGCCGCCGGTGATGTGCGCCATCGCATGGATCGAGCGATCGGCTGCGTCGTCACGCAACAACGCCAGCACCGGCTTGACGTACAGAGTCGTCGGCGCCATGAGCGCATCGATCAGGCTGACGCCGCCCAGGTCCAGGCTTTCGGGCCGGCCGGCGCGGTCGAAGATGCGCCGCACCAGCGAATAACCGTTGGAGTGGGGGCCGCTGGACGCCAGCCCGACGAGCACATCGCCGGCGCGTACCTGGCTGCCGTCGAGCAGTTGCGACTTCTCCACCGCCCCGACGGTGAACCCGGCCAGGTCGTACTCGCCGGGCGGGTACATGTCCGGCATCTCCGCGGTCTCGCCGCCGATCAGGGCGCAGCCGGCCATCTCGCAGCCCCGGGCGATGCCGCCGACCACCGCCACCGTGGTGTCGACGTCGAGCTTGCCGGTGGCGAAGTAGTCGAGGAAGAACAGCGGTTCGGCGCCTTGTACCAGCACGTCGTTGACGCACATGCCCACCAGGTCGATGCCGATGGTGTCGTGGCGGCCGAGTTGTTGCGCCAGCTTGAGCTTGGTGCCGACGCCGTCGGTGCCGGACACCAGCACCGGTTCGCGGTACTTGCCCGACAGGTCGAACAGCGCGCCGAAGCCGCCCAGGCTGCCCATCACCTCCGGCCTGAAGCTGCGCCTGACCAGCGGCTTGATGCGCTCGACGACTTGGTTGCCTGCGTCGATATCGACGCCGGCATCGCGGTAGGTAAGAGGGGTAGGGGCAGTCACGGCAGGCTCGGCGGCGCGGGGAACGGGAATTTTAACAGTTGCCGGGTGCGGCCGCGGCTGCCGGGTGGCCGGCCTTCAATGGACGTGCCGCGCCGCGTGCGGCACCATTTCCTCCGGAAACCGCTTCTGGGATGACGATGGCGAGCGCAATGGGTGTGGCAATCGGCAGGCTGGCACGCAGTGCGCGGCCCGTGGTGTGGGCGGCAGTGCTGGCTCTGGCCAGTTTCAGCGCGAGCGCACAGCGCACCGAAGGTGATCGGGTCAAGGCCGAAGGCATGTATTCGGCGGAGGTCGGGGTGAACGGGCAGGGCGAGGCCGAGCGCAGGATCGGGTTCTCGCGCGCGCTGGCCCAGGTCCTGGCCAAGCTGACCGGCGACAACAGGGTCACCGCCCGTGCTGGCGTGGGCGCCGAAATCCGCAAGGCCGGCGACTACGTCAGCGGCTACGACTACCGGCAGGACCGGGGCGTGGGCCCAAGCGGTGCGCCAAGCTTCAAGACCACGCTGGTAGTGCGGTTCAACGAAGAGCAAGTCGACAATCTCGGCGCGGCCCTGGGCCTGCCGGTCTGGCCGCAGCCGCGGCCCAAGCCGGTGCTGTGGCTGGCGATCGACGACGGCAGTGGCCCGCGGCTGGTTGGCCTGTCCAAAGCCGATGCGGCGCGGGCGACGCTGGACCGTGCGGTCGAGCGTGGCTATGCACTCGGGCTGCCGGGCGGCAACGCCTCCGAGCAGGCCCTGGTGGGTTCCATCTGGCGGGGCGACACCGCGGCGATCGCGCGCGCCTCGCAGCGCTACAGCCCGCCGATGCAGTTGATCGGCAAGCTGTACCGCAAAGCCGGCGGATGGGCTGCCGACTGGACCTTCCTCGATAGCGGCCGGGTGCTGGCGCAGTGGTCCGAACGCGGCGCCAGCCCGCGCCAACTGCTCGCCACCGGGGCCGATGGTGCCGCCGATGCGCTGGTGAAGCGTTACGCCAAGGCGGCTGAAACGATCGGTCCTGCGGGTGCGTACCGGGTCACCTTCACCGGCATCGACAGTGCCGACGACTATGTGCGGCTGTCGGGGTACCTGCAGGGGCTTGCCGTGGTGCAGCGGATGACCCCGGTGCGGGCCACGGAGCGGGGTATGCAGTTCGAACTGCAGCTGATCTCCGGTTTGCGGGGCTTCCAGCGCCTGGTCGAGCGCGGCGACTTGCTGACCGGCGAATCGGCTGAACCCGGGGAATCGGGCGAGTCGGCCGTCTACCGGCTCCAGCGCTGATGGCGCCTTCAGAGCCGCTGCACGACATCGCCCGCTTCCTCAGGCGCCTGCAATGGACGGCGGTTGCCGTCGGCGTGTTCTGGTTGCTGTGGCTGCTGGCCCCGATCCTGACCCCGTTCGTGCTGGCGGCGATGCTCGGCTGGCTCGGCGATCCGCTGGTGGACCGGCTCGAACGCGCCGGGCGCTCGCGCAACCTGGCCGTGGTTCTTGTGTTCGTCGCGATGACACTGCTGGTGTTGTTGGGGCTGGGGCTGCTGGTGCCGATGCTGGAACGCCAGATCGGCGTGCTGGTCGATTCCCTGCCCGGTTATCGCGACTGGCTGATGTCCACGGCCCTGCCCTGGGTGGAGGCCGCCACGGGCATCGAGATCACTTCCTGGCTGGACTTCAATCGGCTCGGCGAGCTGCTGCGCAGCAACTGGGAGCAGGCTGGCGGGATGGCGTCGGTGCTGCTGGGCTACATGTCGCGTTCCGGGTTCGCGGTGCTGGCGCTGGTGACCAACGTCGTGCTGCTTCCGGTGATCGCGTTCTTCTTCCTGCGCGATTGGGACGTGCTGGTGATGCGGGCCGCCTCGCTGGTGCCGCGGGATCACCTCGCCACCGTCAGCCGGCTCGCGCGCGAGTCCAGCGACGTCCTCGGCGGCTTCCTGCGCGGGCAGTTCCTGGTGATGCTGATCCTGGGCGTCATGTACGGCTTCGGTTTGTGGCTGGTCGGCCTGGACCTGGGCATCCTGATCGGCATCATCGCCGGGCTGCTGACCTTCGTCCCGTATCTGGGCCCCGCCAGCGGCATCGTCCTGGGCTGCATTGCCGCGCTGGTGCAGTACGGCGACTGGAAACATGTTGCCGGCGTGCTGGTGGTGTTCGGCATCGGCCAGGTGATCGAGAGCTACTGGCTGACACCCAAGCTGGTTGGCGACCGCATCGGCCTGCATCCGGTCGCGGTGATCTTCGCGGTGCTCGCCGGTGGCCAGTTGTTCGGTTTCCTCGGGATGCTGCTGGCATTGCCGGTAGCGGCAGTGGCGAACGTACTGCTGCACTACGCGCAGGAGCGCTACACGCAGAGCCGGTTGTACGCGGGCGAGCCGCCGGCGATCCTGATGCAGGATGCACCGCATTCGGAGATGGGGATCGAGTGAAGCCGTCAGCTGCCGGGCCCGATCCCGGCCCCGGCCGCCTCGCCGCGACCGATTCGACGCCGCAACTGCCGCTGGCACTGCGCTATCCGCCGGACCAGCGCCTGGGCACGTTCGTCGGCGCGCCCGCCGGCGCGGTCGCGCAGCTGCAGGCGCTGGCCACGTATCGGCAGGGCGACTGGGTGTATCTCGCCGGACCGGGCGCCGTCGGCAAGACCCATCTGCTGCTGGCGACATGCGCGGCGGCCGAAGCGGCTGGCGGTCGCGCGGCGTACCTGCCGCTGGCCGCCGCCCGCGGCAGGCTGGGCGATGCGCTGGATGCCCTGGAGGGGCATGACGTGGTGGCCCTGGACGGGCTGGAGGCGATCGCCGGTCACCGCGAGGACGAAGTGGCGCTGTTCGATGCGCACAACCGCGCGCGCGCCAGTGGCAGTCGCCTGCTCTACGCCGCGCGCGGCAATCCCGACGCACTGGCGCTGGTGGTGCCGGATTTGCGCTCGCGCCTGGCCCAGTGCAGCCGGATCCACCTGCAGCCGCTCGACGACGAAGGCCGCCGCGAGGTCCTGCGGCAACGCGCGCAGAGGCGGGGCTGGGTGCTGGAAGCGGCCGCGCTGGAATGGCTGCTCAAGCGCGTGGAGCGGGATCTTGCCGGTCTCACCGCATTGCTCGACCAACTCGACCACGCGTCGCTCGCCGCGCAGCGCCGGGTCACGGTGCCGTTCCTGCGGCAGACGCTCGGCGGTTGATCGAAAACCCCTGGTTCAGCGACGCGCTTGCAGGCTTGCGTCCAGTTGCGCCAGCCGCTGTGGCGTGCCGACATCGGTCCAGCTGCCGGGGTGGTGTTGTCCGCTCACGCGGCCTCGCGCGATCGCCGCGTACAGCAACGGCGCCAGCTTGAATCGCGGTGGCGTGGAATCCGCCCCGGCGGCCCCGCCGATCACGTCACGCCAGTCGTCCAGCACCGCCGGGCGGTAGAGCGCGATGCCGGAAAACGTCAGCCGCGGATCGCGGTCGGCATGCACCCGATCACCGCTGAGGGCGAAGTCGCCGCGCGGATGCTGGGGCGGATTGTCCACCAGCACCAGGTGCGCATCGCCCGCCCATTGGCGCGGCAGCAGCGCATAGTCGAAGTCGCTGTGGATATCGCCATTGACCGCGATGAACGCCGTCCCCGGCTCGCTGCCCTGCGTCAGCCACGGCAGCGCGTGCTGCATGCCGCCGCCGGTTTCCAGCGGGACACCGCCCTCGTACGAGTAGTGCAGGCGCATGCCCCAGCGCTCGCCGCTGCCCAGTTGCTCGGGGAACTGCGCGGCCAGCCAACTGGTGTTGATCACCGCCTCGCGCACGCCGATCGCGGCGAGCTTCTCCAGTTGCCATTCGATCAGCGGCTTGCCACCGGCCACCAGCAGCGGCTTGGGCGTGTGTTCGGTCAGCGGGCGCATCCGCTCGCCGAGCCCCGCGGCAAAGATCAGTGCTTTCATGCGCCGACGGTCTGGTGCAGGCGCGGCCGCACATGCCGGTCGATGAGGGCCTGCAATGAGGCGAGTTGCGGATGGCGCGGCAGCGCTTCATCGATATAGGCGACGAATCGCGGCACGTCGGCCACGTACTTCGGCTTGGCGTCGCGATGGCACAACCGGGCGAAGATGCCCATGACCTTGAGGTGGCGCTGGATGCCGATCAGGTCGGCGTCGTGGCGAAAACGCGCGAGCGCCGGCACCGGCAGCCCGGCGGCCTGCGCGCGCGCATGGTAGCGGCCGAGCCATGCCTGGGTGCGCTCGGGCGACCAGCTCAGGAACGCGTCCTTGAACAGGCTCAGGGGGTCGTAGGCAATCGGACCGCGCACCGCGTCCTGGAAATCGAGCACGGCCGGGCCGGCATCCACCGGGCCTGCGACCGGCATCAGGTTGCGTGGCATGTAGTCGCGATGCACCAGCACCTGCGGCTGGTCGAGCGCCGCCGATACCAGGTGGCGGTAGGCATCGTCGAGCTGGCGCATCTCGTCCGGAGACAGGCTGATGCCCAGGTGCCGGCCCAGGAACCACTGGTCGAACAGGCGCAGTTCCCGCATCAGCAGGTCCGCGTCGTAGACCGGCAACTGCGTGGGGCAGGCGATCGCCTGCAGTTTCAGCAGTTGCCCGACCGCGGCATCCAGCAACGCATCGGCATTGTCGGAGGTGAGCACGTGCAGGTAGGTTTCCGCACCGAGGTCCTCCAGCAGCAGGAAGCCGGCGGACACATCCTGGGCAAGCACGCGCGGCACCCGCACGCCGCCGCCCTCGAGCAGCTCACGGATATGCAGCCACGGGCGCACGTCCTCCTTGTCGGGCGGGGAGTCCATCACGATCACGCTGGATGCCGCGCCGACACCGCCGGTGCCACGCCAGTAGCTGCGAAACCCGGCGTCCACCGAGGCGCGCTGCAGTTGCAGAACGGCATCGCCGGTGACTTCGCGCGCCCAGGCCTCGCGGGCGGCGGTTCGTGGGGTGTCGGCCAGGGGGTCGGGTGGAATCATGCAGGCTCCGTGCGGCAAGCGGCCGCAGGTGCACAGGGTAACGGCGCGCCGGCCGGGGTGGAATGCCGGAACCGCGGAACCACAACCGCCATCGCGTGCAGGATCGGCCTGGCGGTGCGTGGTTGCTGGGCACTACGCCATGAACAGCAAAAAGCCGGGCGCAGGGCCCGGCTCTTGCCGTGGATGGTCAGCGTGCGGTCATCGCCGCTGGCGGCGCCCCCGGAACAGCGCCACGACCACCAGGATCGCGATCGCGCCCAGCAGCGCGCCGATGAACCCCGCCGCCTGGCCGTGCGCGTACCAGCCCATTTGCTGGCCGACGAAGCTGGCGAGCATCGCACCGGCAATCCCGAGCAGGGTGGTCATGATGATCCCCATGCTGTCGCGGCCCGGCTTGAGCAGGCGCGCGAGCAGGCCGACGATCAGGCCGATCAGGATGATGTAAAGCCAATTGGTGCTTCCCAGCAGTGCTTCCATGGAGACGGTTCCTGGATGAATGATGCGGTGAGCCTAGCAAGCCCGGTGTCGCTGCCACGTCGCCACGCCCGCTGCGCCGGTCGCCGGGCGGTCAGCAGCAGCCGTGTTCGCCACGCTCGGCCAGGCCTGCGACCGCGGCCACGCCATTGGTCTGGCCACGCTGGCTGGCGAGCTGATGGGCAGCGATCACGCTTGCCACGCATGCGGTCACGCGCTTGCCCATCGGGATATGCAGGAACTCGTTCGGACCGTGCGCATTGGAGTGCGGACCCAACACCCCGGTGATCATGAACTGCGCACCCGGGAACTTCTCGCCGAGCATGCCCATGAACGGGATCGAGCCGCCTTCGCCCATGTACATCGCCGGCTCGCCGAAGAACTCGCGGCTGGCGCCGTCGATCGCCTCGCTCAGCCATGGCGAAAGGGCCGGGGCGTTCCAGCCGGCGGACGCCTTTTCCAGTTCCAGCTCGACGCGCGCGCCATGGGGTGGATCGCTCAGCAGCGTTTCCTTGAGCAACTCGCCGGCGCGCTTGCCATCGAGCGTCGGCGGCAGGCGCAACGACAGCTTGACCGCGGTTTGCGGGCGCAGGACGTTGCCGGCCGACGACAACGGCGGCAGGCCATCGGCACCGGTCACCGACAGCGCCGGGCGCCAGGTGCGGTTGAGCACCAGTTCGCTGAGGTCTTCGCTGCCCGGCGGGAACATCGGGACCATGCCCGGCAGCAGCGGGAACTTGTCGTAGACCGCGGTGCCGAGCACCTTCGCCGCTTCCCGCGCCTGCTCGAGCCGTTCGGCGGGGATGGTCGTGTGCAGGCCTTCCACGCGGATGCGCCCGGTGTCCTCGTCCTCCAGGCGCGAGAGCAGTTGCCGCAGCACGCGGAAGCTCGATGGCACCACCCCGGAGGCATCCCCGGAATGCACGCCTTCCTCGAGCACCGCGACGCTGAAATTGCCGCCGGCCAGCCCGCGCAGCGAGGTGGTGCACCACAGCTGCTCGTAGTTGCCGCAGCCCGAATCCAGGCACACCACCAGCGAAGGCTTGCCGATGCGTGGCGCCAGGTGGTCGACGTAGGCCGGAAGATCGTAGCTGCCCGACTCCTCGCAGGCCTCGATCACGATCACGCAGCGCGAGTGCGCGACCTGCTGCTCGTGCAAGGCAAGGACCGCGGTCAGCGAGCCGTAAATGGCGTAACCGTCGTCGGCGCCGCCGCGACCGTACAGTCGGTCGCCCTTGATCACCGGCTTCCACGGGCCGAGGTCGTCGTCCCAGCCGGTCATCTCCGGCTGCTTGTCCAGGTGCCCGTACAGCAGCACGCAGTCGTCGTCGCTGCCACCGTTGGCCGCGGGGATCTCGATGAAGATCAGCGGCGTGCGGCCCTCGAGCCGGACCACCTCGACCTGCATGCCCGGAATCGGCTGCGCCCGCGCCCAGCCTTCCATGAGCTCGACCGCCGCATCCATGTAGCCGTGCTCGACCCAGTCGGCATCGAACATCGGCGACTTGTTCGGGATCCGGATGTACTCGATCAGCTGCGGCACGATCTCCGCGTCCCATTTTTCAGCAACAAACCGTTGAAGGAGCGTGGGGTCGATTTCTCTGGCGGCCATGGCGAAGTCTTCAACGGTGGGAACGGCAAGTTTACCGCGCTATGCATTTTCGGATTTCTCCTACCCCTGCCTGCGGCATGGACTGCGGCGAAGGCGCTCCCTCCGGCGATATGGGCCAGTGGGCGCAAGACGGAGACTTCTTCCACGGCAACACACCCGCTGCCGGCCGGAACGGAATCCACCGCTTCGTCTTTCCAAGGAGTTACGCCATGAAGTCATTCGCGCTGATCGCCCAGTCCCTGGTCCTGTCGCTGCTGCTTGCCGGCAGCGCTTTGGCTGCCGAGAAGGTCAACATCAATACCGCCGATGCAGCCACGATCGACCGCGTCCTGGTCAATGTCGGTCCGTCCAAGGCCGAAGCCATCGTCGCCTACCGCAAGGCTAACGGTCCGTTCCGCAGCGCCGAGCAGCTCGCGCTGGTCAAGGGCATCGGCCTGAAGACCATCGAGAAGAACCGCGACCGCATCGTGGTCGGTGCCGCGGCCGGCGCCGCCCGTCCAGCCACGGCTGCGCGCCCGGCCACGGCGAAACGGCCCGTCAAGGCAACGGTCAAGACCGCCACGCGCTGACTACCTGCCGGCACGCAAGGACGCGGCGCCGGGGGCTTGGCCTGCAGCAGGAGCGCTGCAGGATTGCTGAAGGGGAAGGGATTCCCGGACATGGACGTGGTCGCCCGGAAGCAGACGGATCTGTGCCCGGGCGACATCTTTTTTGCCGGCTGGTTTTCCCCGGGGTGCTGCAGGGCCGCATTCGCCGATGAAAACCAGCCGCTAAACTCCGGAAGACTTGGTTGCACGGAGTGGAGTCACATGGTGGGCAGGGACATCGACGAAGGCGACTCGCGATCGTGGGTCATTCCGGCGAACGAATACCGGCGCGAGCGCTGGCGCAACCAGCTGGGCTGGACCCGCGAGATCCTGCGGTCGCCTGCCCAGGGCGAGTGGGACTGGCGTCTGTCGATCGCCGAGATCGAGAGCGACGCCGAGTTCTCGGTGTTCCCCGGCATCGACCGCGAACTGGTGCTGTTGTCGGGCAACGGCCTGCGCCTGCGCTTTGCCGATGGCGAAACACGCGAGTTGCAGCCGCCGCACGATCGATTGCGCTTTGCCGGCGAGCGCGCCGTTGCCGGTGAGCTGATCGATGGCCGCACCCACGACTTCAACCTGATGTGGCGACGCGACCGGGTGCAGGCGCAACTGTGGCACCGGCCGCTGGTCGGGCCGATGGTGATCTTCGCCGAACCGGGGACCACCTGGGCCGCGCACCTGATCTCGGGACATGCACGCTTCGCCGACGATTCCGCGCTGCCGCCACTGCAGGCCGGCGACACCGCGGTGTTCGCGGCCGGCATGCATCGGCTGCGGCATGTGCTCGACGGCGGCGGCGAAGCCTTGCTGGTGCGGGTCGCGCCCGCCGGGGCCACGGACCTGGAGCTTCGACTGTCCAGTTGATGCGACGCCGCTTCAGTCGCGGTCGTCGCGGGTCCAGATGCTGCCGTCCTCGACCTTGACCGGAAACTTCGCCACCGGCACGTACGCCGGCGCGGACAGCGCGCGACCATCGCAGACGTCGAACTTCGCGCCGTGCAGCACGCATTCGATGGTGCCCGTGGCCGGGTCGAAGGCGCCGGCCGACAGTTCGAAATCCTCGTGGCTGCAGCGGTCTTCCAGCGCATACAGCGCGCCGTCGTAGTTGCACACCAGGATCGGCGTGTCGCCGTCCCAGGCGACGCGGGTCTCGCCTGGCAACAGCTCGGAGGCCGCGCACACGCGCACCCAGCCGTCATCGCTCATCGGGTCGTGCCCATGGCGAGCGCTTCGCGTGGTGGCGTGGATGCCAGTGGTTTTTCCAGTACCTCGAAGCGCAGGTCGTCGCGGCGCGGAATACCGAAGCGCTCGTCGCCATAAGGAAACGGCTTGAAGATGCCGGTGCGGTGGTAGCCACGGCGTTCGTAGAAGGCGATCAGTTCGTCGCGCAGGTCGATCACCGTCATCCGCATCGACGACAGCCCCCACTGGGCAGCGACGATGCGTTCGGCCTCGGCCAGCATCGCCTTGCCGATGCCGGCGCGCTGCAGCTGCGGGCGCACCGAAAACATGCCGAAGTAACCCGCATCGCCGCCATCGCCCGCCGGCTCGGCGGCGACGTGCGCGCACGCCAGCAGTTCGCCGTCGCGTTCGCCTATCAGGATCAGGCTGCGGTCGCGGTCGATGCACGCGGCGATGTCGTCGGCGCCGGTGCGACGGCCATCGAGCAGGTCGGCCTCGGTGGTCCAGCCGACGCGGCTGGCATCGCCGCGGTAGGCAGACTCCACCAGTGCGACCAGCGCATCGACGTCCCGATGATTCGCGCGGCGAAACTGCAGCGGTGCGGTAGGCGGCGTGGTCATGCCAGCAGCCTGCGCACCCTGACCAGCGCGGCGACGAACGCATCGACCTCGTCGTGGGTGTTGTAGAACGCGAACGATGCGCGGCAGGTGGCCGGCACGCCGAAGTGCTGCATCAGCGGGTGCGCGCAATGGTGGCCCGAGCGCACCGCGATGCCTTCCAGGTCGAGCAGGGTCGCCAGGTCGTGCGCATGCGCGCCCTCCACCAGGAAGCTGATCACCGCGGCCTTGTCGCGGGCGTTGCCCAGGATGCGCAGTCCCTCGACCTTGCCCAGTTCCTCGGTTGCATGGGCGAGCAACGCCTGCTCGCGCGCATCGATGTTGGCCATGCCGATCGCGGACAGGTAGTCCACGGCGGCGCCAAGGCCGACGAAGCCGGCGATGTTCGGTGTGCCGGCCTCGAACTTGTGCGGCGCGTCGTTGTAGACGGTGCCGTCGAAGCGCACCTCCTTGATCATCTCGCCACCGCCCAGGAACGGCGGCATCGCGGCCAGGTGCTCGCGCCGGCCCCAGAGCACACCGGTGCCGGTCGGCCCGGCCATCTTGTGGCCGGTGATCGCGTAGAAGTCGCAGCCGATCGCGGCGACGTCCAGCGGCCGGTGCGGCGCCGCCTGGGAACCGTCGATCACGCTGACGATGCCGCGCCTGCGGGCCTCGCGGCAGATCTCGCGCACCGGGTTGACGGTGCCGAGCACGTTGGACACGTGGGTCAGTCCGAGCAGCTTCACCTCGGAGGTGAGCAGCGCATACAGGCCCGGCAGGTCGAGATCGCCGGCGTCGTCGAGTTCGGCCACCTTGATCGTGGCGCCGGTGCGCTGGGCGACCAGCTGCCAGGGCACGATGTTGGCGTGGTGCTCCATGCGCGTCAGCACGATCGCATCGCCGGGCTGCAGCCGCGGCAGCGCCCAGCTGTAGGCCACCAGGTTCAGCGCGAACGTCGTGCCGCTGCACAGCACCAGCTCGTCGCCGCGCACGTTGAGGAACTTCGCCAGCTTGCCGCGCGCGCCTTCATAGGCGTCCGTCGCCTCGGCGCCTAGCGCATGCACCGCGCGGCTGACGTTGGCATTGTGATGGCGGTAGAAATCGTCGACCGCGGCGATCACCGGTTCGGGTTTCTGCCCGGTGTTGGCCGAATCCAGGTACACCAGCGGCTTGCCGTGCACCTGGCGCTTCAGCAGCGGAAAATCGTCGCGAACCCGCGCCCAGTCGATGTCCGGGGCGCCGTCGGCCGTGCAGGTGGGGTTGGACGGCTGCACGCTCATGCATCCTCCAGCCGCGTCAGCGCCGCGTCCAGCTGTGGCGCCAGCGCTTCGCGCATTGCCGGATTGTCGAACACCGACAGGGTCTCGCGGCAGAACGCCGCGGTCAGCAACGCGCGCGCCTGGTCCGCCGGCAGCCCGCGCGAGCGCAGGTAGAACATCGCGGTCGGGTCGAGCTGGCCGACGGTCGCGCCGTGCGCGGCCTGTACCTCGTCGGCATGGATCTCCAGCACCGGCTGGCTGTCGATCTCGGCACCTTCGGACAGCAGCAGGTTCTTGTTGGAAAGCATCGCCGACGTGCCGTCGGCACCTTCGCGGATCAGGATGCCGCCGTGGAACGCGGCACGCGATCGGCCGGCAGCCAGGCCGCGCCAGCTCAGCTGGCATGCGCTGTCGCGGCCGCCGTGGTCGACCCCCAGGCGCGTGTCCAGGTGCCGCTTGCCGGTGGCCAGCAGTACGCCGTTGGCATGCAGTTGCGATGAGTCGCCCTGCAGCGCGGCATTCAACTCGTGGCGCGACAAGCCGGCGCCGAGCTCGAGGTCGAGACGGCGATAGATCGCCTCGCGCGCCAGCACCGCATCGGTGCGATTGATCACGGTCGCGCCATTGGCCTCGTCCTGCACGCGACCATGCGACAGCTGCGCGTGCTCGCCAAGATCCACCTGCATGAGGCTGTTGGCCAGGTGGCTGTGCGCGCCGGCGCCGAGCTGGTGCTCGATCACCTGCAGCGCCGCGCCCTCGCGCAGTTCGATCAGGTGGCGCAGGTGCCAGGCACGGTCGCCGTCGACGGGAGCGCCGATGAACACCAGGTGGATCGGCAGCGTGCTGGTGGCGCCGGCCTCGGCGCGCAGCACCACGCCGTCGTCGGCAAGCGCCGCATTGAGCCGGGCAAAGACTTCGTCGGCGCGCTCGAAGTGGCGGGCGAGGAAACGGGTTGCGCCGGTATCGCCTTCCTCCGCGAGCAACTGCGACAGCGGTTGCAGCGACACGCCGGCTGGAAGGTCGCCCAGTTCGGAAAGTGCGCCGTCGAAGCGACCATTGACGAACACGGCGCGCGGCGACGGGATCGCATCGAGTACGTCCAGATCCAGTGCCGGCGCGTTGGCGGCCGCCGGCAGGAACGCGCGTCGCTCCAGTGCGCGCAACGGGGTATAGCGCCATGCCTCGCTGCGCGCATGCGGCAGGCCGTCGCGCAACGCCGCTGCGAGCGCGGTGCGGCGGCTTTCGCCCAGCTCGCGGGATTCGCGCGTGGCGAGCGTCTCGAACGAGGCGGCAAGCGAGTCGAGCAACGCGCTCATTACGCCACCGCCAACGGTGCGATCCGGTCCTTGAGCCACGCGTAGCCGTGGGCTTCCAGTTCCAGGGCCAGCTCCGGGCCGCCGCTCTTGACGATGCGGCCGTCCGACAGCACGTGCACGACATCGGGACGGATGTGCTCGAGCAGGCGCTGGTAATGGGTGATCACCAGGAACGCGCGATCGGGCGAGCGCAGCATGTTGACGCCGTCTGCGACCGCCTTGAGCGCGTCGATGTCCAGGCCGCTGTCGGTCTCGTCCAGGATCGCCAGCTTCGGCTCCAGCAGGGCCAGCTGGAAGATCTCGTTGCGCTTCTTCTCGCCGCCGCTGAAACCCTCGTTGACGCCGCGGTGCAGCAGTTCATCCTTCAGGTGCAGTACGGCGAGCTTTTCGCGCACCAGCTTGAGGAACTGCATCGAGTCCAGTTCGACCTCGCCGCGCGCCTTGCGCTGGGCATTGAGCGCGGCGCGCAGGAAGTAGGTGTTGTTGACCCCGGGGATCTCCACCGGGTACTGGAAGGCGAGGAACACGCCCTGGGATGCGCGCTCCTCCGGCGCCAGCGCGAGCAGGTCGCGGCCTTCGAACAGCACCGAACCCTCGACCACCTCATAGCCTTCGCGGCCGGCGAGGATGTTGCCCAGGGTCGATTTGCCGGCACCGTTGGGACCCATCAGCGCGTGCACCTGCCCGGGCTGCACGTCGAGCGACAGACCCTTGAGGATTTCCTTGCCGGCAACGCGGACGTGGAGGTTTTCGATCTTCAGCATGTGTATTTCCAGTTGTTCGAGTCCCCTCCCGGCAGCGGGAGAGGGAATGAAGGTCAGCCGACCGCGCCTTCCAGCGAGACTTCCAGCAGCTTCTTGGCTTCCACCGCGAACTCCATCGGCAGCTCGCGGAACACCTGCTTGCAGAAGCCGTCGACGATCATCGAGACCGCGTCTTCCTCGGCCAGCCCGCGCGAGCGGCAATAGAACAGCTGGTCGTCGCTGATCTTGGACGTGGTCGCCTCGTGCTCCACGGTCGCTTCGGGCTGCTTGACCTCGATGTATGGGAACGTGTGCGCGCCGCACTTCTTGCCGATCAGCAGGCTGTCGCACTGGGTGTGGTTGCGCGCGCCGACGGCGGAGCGCTCGACCTTGACCAGCCCGCGATAGGTGTTCTGGCCGTGGCCGGCGCTGATGCCCTTGCTGACGATCTTCGACTTGGTGCGCTTGCCGATGTGGATCATCTTGGTGCCGGTATCGGCCTGCTGGCGATGGTGGGTCAGCGCGACCGAGTTGAACTCGCCGGTGGAGTCGTCGCCGATCAGCACGCAGCTGGGGTACTTCCAGGTGATCGCCGAGCCGGTCTCGACCTGGGTCCAGCTGACCTTGCTGCGCGCGCCGCGGCATTCGGCGCGCTTGGTCACGAAGTTGTAGATGCCGCCCTTGCCGTTCTCGTCGCCGGGGTACCAGTTCTGCACGGTGGAGTACTTGATCTCGGCGTCGTCCAGCGCGACCAGTTCCACCACCGCGGCATGCAGCTGGTTCTCGTCGCGCATCGGCGCGGTGCAGCCCTCCAGGTACGAGACGTGGGCCTTCTCCTCGCAGATGATCAGCGTGCGCTCGAACTGGCCGGTGTGGCCGGCGTTGATGCGGAAATAGGTGCTCAGCTCCATCGGGCAGCGCACCCCTTTGGGGATGAACACGAAGCTGCCATCGGAAAACACCGCCGAATTGAGCGCGGCGAAGTAGTTGTCGCCGGTCGGGACCACGCTGCCGAGGTACTGCTTCACCAGCGCCGGATGGTCCTTGATCGCCTCGGACATCGAGCAGAAGATCACGCCCTTCTCGGCCAGCTCCTTGCGGAACGTGGTGCCGACGGAAACCGAGTCGAACACCGCATCGACCGCGACGCCGGCGAGCCTGGCGCGTTCGTGCAGCGGCACCCCGAGCTTCTCGTAGGTGTCCAGCAGTTCCTGCGGCACGTCGGCCAGCGTCGCGTACTTCGCCTTCGGCGCGGAGTAATAGCTCAGCGCCTGCAGGTCGATCGGGGCGATGTTGAGCTTGGCCCAGTGCGGCACCGGCATCGTCAGGAAGTGCCGGTAGGCGGCCAGCCGCCAGTCGGTCATCCACTCGGGCTCTTCCTTCTTGAGCGAGAGCGCGCGGATGATGTCCTCGCTCAGGCCCGGCGGCAGGCTGTCGGATTCGATGTCGGTGACGAAGCCGGCGTCGTAGCGACGGCCGAGCTGCTCGTGGATCTCGCGATTGGGCTCGGCGAGGGGGGCGCTGGGCGCCAGGGTGGTTGCGTTGGTCATGTCGTTGGCCATGTGCTGCCTGCTATGCGTTGGCAAGGCGCAACTCGATGCGCTTTGCCTTGTCTGTGGCGGGCGGTGGCGCGGTCGCCGGCGCGGGCGGCGCAAGCATCTGCGCCAGGGTCACCGAGCGCAGTGCGTCGACGACCACGTCGTTGATCTGGCGCCAGTTGGCGCGCACCCCGCAGCGCTCCTCGATGCCGCACTGGCCGGCATGGAGGCTGCACTCGGTCATGCCAAGCGGGCCCTCCATCGCCTCGACGATCTCGATCAGGCCGATGTCGGCGGCCGGGCGGGCGAGGCGATAGCCGCCGTTGGTGCCGCGGAAGCCTTCGACCAACCCGGCCTGCGCCAGTGGCTTGAGGAGCTTGCTCACGGTCGGCGTTTCCAGTCCCGCGCGCTCGGCCAACTCCGACGCGCTGAGCACGCAATCGGACTGGGCGGCAAGGACGGTCAGGACAACCGTCGCGTAGTCGGTGAGCTTGGTGACACGGAGCATGGCGATCGCGGGAGTGAATCAGTACCGGAATTGTACTGTTTCGCCCGTGCAAGGCCAAGTGCAGCGCGCCGGCGCAAATGCCAACCCGCGCGGGCCGTATTCAGCTTGGAGGCGGGGGCTGGGCGCTCGCCGGATCCTCCGACGCGGGCAGCACCAGTTGGAGGTAGGGCGCGGGGGGTTCCTGGTCCGGCGGCAGGTACGCCGGAGCCGGCTCGCCGGCCGCACCGAGGGAACGGGCGAAGCGGTAGATCGCGCGACGGTCGTCCTCGTGCATGGCGCGGATCGCGAAGTCCGGCATCATCGGCCGGGTGTGCAGATCCGCGCTGTAGGCGAGCCACTGCGCCTCGTCCATTCCGGCCATCCTGAGCCGCAGGTTCGACGGGTAGGTCGTGCCCCACGGGCCTCGAAAACCGAGCCGGTTGCCGGTCAGCCACAGCGCCTTGTCGACATCGCCCTGCAGGTCCATGTAGCCGGGCGTGTGGCAGTCGTTGCAGCCGGCGATGCGGACCAGGTAGTCGCCGCGGGCGAGCAGTTCGCCGTCGGTCATTGCCACCTTGCCCGCCGGCGGCTGCGGTGCCTGGCAGCCCGACACGGATGACGCGACGACCAGCGCCAGGGCGAGAAGCGACGGCAGCTTGATGTCCATGGGGCGTTCTTGTTGAAGGTGGTGCCTGACAAGAACGCTCTGGCGCGCGTGATGCGGACGCCGTTGGCAGTACCCGCGCATCCGGGTCAAAATGGCGGACGCGCACCCGCGCGCCCTCAGGAAGAGCAATTCATGCCGTCCAAAGTCGTTGCCCGCCGCTCCGCCATCCACGGCAATGGCGTGTTCGCCGTCGAAGCCATCGCCAAGGGCGAGCGCATCATCGAATACCGTGGTCGCCGCCGTACCCACGCCGAGGTCGATGCCGGCGACACCGGTGACGCCGAATCCGGGCACACCTTCCTGTTCACGCTCAACGACGAGTACGTGATCGACGGCAACCATGAAGGCAACGTCGCGCGCTGGATCAACCACAGTTGCGCGCCCAACTGCGAGGCGGTGCTAGAAGTGCATTCCGGCGACGACCGGCGCAAGGACCGGGTGTTCATCGAAGCCATCAAGGCGATCAAGCCCGGCGCCGAACTGACCTACGACTACGGCATCACCCTGGAGGAGGCGCACACCCCGCGCCTGAAGAAGATCTGGGCCTGCCGCTGCGGCGCGAAGGATTGCACCGGCACGATGCTGAAGCCGAAGCGGCCGGCGAAGAAGGCGACGGCCAAGGCACCGGCGAAGAAAGCCGCGCGCGGCTGACAGGATCGGCGTACCAACGGGCGATGGTGTCCAATCGCGCGGAGACGCAGACTGCAGGAACGCCATCGTTCGATCGACCGATCATTCGCCCCAGGAACCGGAGTCCGCATGAATCCCATCAACGGCAAAGTCGCCATCGTCACCGGCGCGGCCAGTGGCATCGGCAGGGAAATCGCCTTCGAGCTTGCCCGGGCCGGTGCAGCGGTCGCGATCGCCGATCTCAACATCGACGGCGCGAGAGCGGTGGCGGCCGAGATCGCCCGCACCGGTGCCCGCGCGATCGGCGTGGAGATGGACGTGACCAGCGAGGCTGCGGTCCATGATGGCACCGCGGAGGTGGTCGCCCAGTTCGGCGGGGTCGATATCCTGGTGTCGAATGCGGGCATCCAGATCGTCAACCCGATCGACCAGTACGCCTACGCGGACTGGAAGAAGATGCTGGCGATCCACCTGGACGGTGCGTTCCTCACCACCAGGGCGGCGCTGCCGTACATGTACGCGGCCGGCGGCGGCACCGTGATCTACATGGGCTCGGTGCATTCGCACCAGGCCTCGCCGTTGAAGTCGGCCTACGTCACCGCCAAGCACGGCCTTTTGGGACTGTCGCGCACGCTGGCCAAGGAAGGCGCCTCCCGCGGCGTGCGCAGCCATGTGGTGTGCCCGGGCTTCGTGCGCACGCCGCTGGTGGAGAAGCAGATTCCCGAGCAGGCGAAGGAACTGGGAATCAGCGAGGAGGAGGTGGTCCGGAACGTGATGCTCGGCAACACCGTCGATGGCATCTTCACCACCGTCCAGGACGTGGCCCAGACGGTGCGATTCCTGGCCGAATTCCCCAGCGCCGCGCTGACCGGGCAGAGCTTCGTGGTCAGCCACGGCTGGCACATGCAGTAGCCCCCGATGGCCAGCCCGCGCGTCCGCAAGTCGACACCCAGGCCCGCCGCCCGGACGGGCGGGAAGAAAGCCGCGCTGCCGCCATCGAAGCAGGCCGCGCTGGCCGACGCGGCGGACACCGACGACGGCGACCGCCTGCCCGACAACATCGCGCTGCTGTTGCAGGGTGGCGGCGCGCTCGGCGCCTACCAGGCCGGCGTGTACCAGGGCCTGCACGAAGCGGGCATCGCGCCGAACTGGCTGGCCGGCATCTCGATCGGATCGTTCAACATCGCGATCATCGCCGGCAATCCGCCGGAGCGCCGGGTGGAAGCGCTGCGCGAGTTCTGGGAAACCATCTCGCAGCCGACCCTGCTGCCGGCGACCACGTTCGGCGGCGAGGCGCACTTCACCGCCCTCAACGAGCACCAGCGTGGCTGGCTCGACAGCCTGGAGGCGTTGCGCGGGATGCTCGAGGGCCAGCGCGGCTTCTACCAGCCACGCAGCTGGCTGGGCCAGGACCCGCTCGCCGGCCCCGGCCCGGATGCCGCCAGCTGGTACGACAACAGCCCGATGATCGCCACCCTCGAGCGCATGGTGGATTTCGACCGGCTCAATGACGGCGGCACGCGGGTGTCGGTGGGGGCGGTCGATGTCGCCAGCGGCAACCTGGAGTACTTCGACAACACCCGGATGCGCCTGGACGCGCGCCACATCCTCGCTTCGGGCGCGCTGCCGCCTGCGTTCCCGGCGGTCGAGATCGACGGCCGCTATTTCTGGGATGGCGGCCTGGTCTCCAACACGCCGTTGTCGCACGTGCTGCAGGAGGCACCACGTGCCGACACGCTGATGTTCCAGGTCGACCTGTGGAGCGCGCGCGGCGACTTGCCGCAGACCCTGCTGGACGTGGATGAGCGCCGCAAGGACATCCAGTACTCCAGCCGCACCCGCCAGATCACCGACACCCAGCGCGTCGCCAGCGACTACCGCCGCCTGCTGCGCGAACTGCTCGAAGTGATCCCCCAGGACGTTCGCGAGCGCGATCCGTGGTGCCGACACGCGGCCGACATCGCCTGCCAGAACCGCACCAGCGTGATCCACCTGATCTACCGCGACCATGCCCACTTCGGACATTTCAAGGCGTACCAGTTCGGCCGCGTGTCCATGCGCGAGCACTGGCAATGCGGGCTGGCCGATATCGGTCGCGCCCTGGCGCATCCGGAATGGCTGCGCCTGCCCAGCGGCGAGAAGACCTTCGTGACCCACGACGCCACCGCGCCCTGAAACCGGAACGCGATCACGAATCCCGCGACTGCCCCAGCCCCGTCATGGCCGTTGGTGCCGTTCGCGGCACGGTTTCCTGCCAAGCCATTACTTCCGCCAGTCGGCGATCCACGTTCGCAAGGTTAGTCTTCGCGACCTTGATGCGGCTTTCCGGCCGCAACATTCGGGCATCGTGCCGGGATGTCCGCAGCGAAGAGAACCCCTTGCGCGCCACATCGATCGTTTTCACCCTTGCCGTCTTGCTGGCCGTGACCCAGGCCCACGCTGTGGAAATCGATGGCGTGATCGATCCCGGCGAATGGCAGGGCGCGCAGCACATCACCGATTTCCGCCTGACCCAGCCGCTGTCGCGCGCGCCGGCTCCGCATCCGACCGAGGCCTGGGTGTTGGCGACGCCCGCGGGCCTGGCGGTCGGGTTCCGCAATACCCAGCCCGCTGGCCTGCCTCGCACGCGCCAGCGGGGGCAGCGCGACCGTGTGGGCCCTGTCGACCGGGTCAATGTCTATGTCGATTTCGACGGCGAGGGTCGCAGCGGTTACAACGTCTCGGTGTCCCTGGCAGGCAGCATCAGCGATGACACCATCACCAACGAGAACCGGTTCAACAACGACTGGGACGGCGACTGGCGCCACGCGGTCAGCGAGGATGGCGACACCTGGTCGGCCGAAATCCTGCTGCCCTGGCACATCGCGCCGATGCAGAAGGCAGACGGCGGAACGCGCACGATCGGCTTGTCGCTGGACCGCGTGATTGGCGCCACCGGCGAGCGCATGTCGTGGCCGGCGGTCGTATACAGCGAGCAACGCTTCCTGTCGGTGTTCGAAAAGGTCCAGATACCGGCCTACAGCCAGTCGCTGCTGGCGATCACGCCATACGTGGTCGGGGTCCATGACGCAGTCCACGGCACTAACGGTTTCGACGCCGGCGGCGACGTGTTCTGGAAACCCAACGGCCAGTTCCAGCTCAGCGCAACGCTCAACCCGGATTTCGGCCAGGTCGAGAGCGACCAGTTGGTGGTCAACTTCGGCGCGATCGAGAGCTTCTTCAGCGACAAGCGACCGTTCTTCACCGAGAACCAGAGCTTTTTCGACGTGCCGTTCGGTTCCCTGGGCAATGCCAACCGCCTGATCTATACGCGCCGCGTGGGCGGGTCTGCCGATGACGGCAGCGGGGCGGCCGACGTCACCGCCGCGGCCAAGCTCAATGGCAGCGCCGGCGGCACCAACCTGGGCGTGTTCGCTGCCACCGAGGGAGGCGAGGCCGGTCGCGATTTCTACGCCGCACGCGCCACCCGCGACTTCGCCACCCAGGGCGTGGGCGCGACGGTCACCCGCGTGGTGCGGCCGTTCCTGCAGCGCGAAGCCAATGTCTACGAATTCGATCACCGGTGGGCGCCGACCAGTAACTGGAACATCCGCAGCACCGTGGTCGGCTCGCAGGTCGATGTTGCCGGCAGCACCGTGCGTGACAGCGGCGGCCAGGTGCGGATCGACCATGATCTCGGCGGTGGCTGGCGCCAGCAGCTGTATGCCCTGCATCTGGGGCGCGACCTGCAGCTCAACGATTTCGGCTTCCTGGAGCGCAACAATTTCAACTACGCGCGCTACGAGCTGGGCCGGCGCGTGACCGACCTGCCGGAGACCTCCGCGTATGCCGCCCACGACTGGCGTTATGCCGTGTCGCGCCGGACCAACGACAGCGGCGTGCACATCGCCGATGCGTGGGCGGTCAACCGCAGCAGCGAGCGTCGCGACGGTGGCAACGCGATGCTGGACATCGCCGGCTTGACCGCGGGCCATGACGACCTGATCACTCGCGGCAACGGCGTGGTCAAGGTGCCTGGCAAGCTGTACCTGTATGCCGAGCGCTTCCGGCCGCGCAAGGGGCACTGGGAGCTGTTCGGCAGCGTGCGCTATGCCGCCGAAGGGCTGGGCGGCATCGGCGAGGGGTCGACGTCCGTGTATTTCCGGCCGACCTACCACGTCGATGACGCACTGAGCTTCTTCACCGGCGTCGAAGCCCGGCACAATCCGGACTGGCTGCTGTGGCGAGGCGGCAACCTGCTGGGGACGTACCGCTCCGACATGCTGTTCCTCAACGCGGGAGCTACCTGGCTGATCGACCCGCGCCAGGAGCTGCGCGTGCGGCTGGAATCGATCGGCTTGCACGCGCACGCGCTGCAGTCCTGGCGCGTCGCAGCGGACGGGGAACCGGTGCCGGTGGACGATGCGATCGCGGATTTCGGCCTGCACAACCTTGGCTTCCAGGTCCGCTACCGCTACGAGCTGGCGCCGCTGTCGCATCTGTATATCGCCTACGTGCGCGGTGGAGCGCTGTTGGACGAAGGCTTTGGCCGTTTTGACGCGATCGATCAGTTCGGCGATGCCTTCGGCCTTCGCGACAGCGAGCAGTTGCTGGTGAAGCTGTCGTACCGCTTCGAGATCTGATCGCGGGCTAGCGCAGCGCCCCGGTCAGCGACCACGCCTGCGGCGTCACGATCTCGAACCAGCCCGCGCGCGCGGTACGCCGGCCCAGCGCGAGGACTTCGCGGTCGCGGCTGACCAGCCAGCGCGCGCCCGAATCGAACGCGAGCTGCACGAACTTCTGGTCGTCGCGGTCGCGGCAGCGCGGCAGGGGTTCGGGCTCGCGCATCGATCCATCCGCCAGCAGGCACGTCAGCGTGTCGAACGCCTGCGACAGCAGCAATCTGCGATCCAGGTCCAGTTGCAGCCGCGGGTACTGCAGCACGCGCTGCCACTCGGCGCGGCACGCTGCATTCACGACTGCGGCAACGTCGCCGTCGTGAATCGCCGCGCGCAGCACCGCCACCCGCGGGTCCTCGAACAGCAGCAGGTCGAGCCAGGCATTGGTGTCGAGCACGATGCGCGGCACGTCGTGGGTCATGGATGCGACCTTGGCCAGCC
>DATHRJ010000163.1:0-7303 GCA_035465455.1 Lysobacter sp. | reverse complement strand
CCATGCGCGCGCGCTGCTGGTCCTGCACCTGGCTCCATCCGGTCAACGCCACCAGCGTGACCGCTTGCTGGCGCGGCTCCAGTCGCAGGCGCCGGGCGACTTCGTAGCCATCCATTCCGGCCATGCCGATGTCGAGCAGGATCGCGTGCGGACGGAAACGCTCCGCGGCATCGAGCGCGTCCTGGCCGCTGAACCCGACCTCGTGCTCGATGCCGAGCAGGTCCATCACCATCCCCAGCGACATCGCGGCGTCCACGTTGTCATCGACCACCAGCACCCGCAGTCCCGCGAACTGGCCCACGCTGGAGTTGGTCGCTGCATGCTCGAGCCTGCCGGAACCCTTGGGCGCCGCTTCACCGACGACCAGCGGCAGACGCACGACGAACTCGGAACCCTTGCCGAAGCCTTCGCTCGCGGCGGTCACCGAGCCACCGTGCATGCCCACCAGGCTGCGCACCAGGGTCAGCCCGATGCCGAGTCCGTCCTGCGCCCGGTGGGCGTCGCGGCGGCCCTGGGAGAACAATTCGAACACGTGCGGGAGCATTTCCGGTTCGATGCCGATGCCGCGGTCGCGCACCGACACGATCGCCTGGTTGCCATCGCGCACCGACGACACGGTGATCTGGCCTTCGGGGCTGGCGTACTTGGCGGCGTTGTTGAGCAGGTTGCCGAACACCTGGGCGATGCGCACCGGATCGGCCTCGACCCACAGCAGTTCCTCGGGGAGTTCCATCACCAGCGTGTGCCTGCCGGTGTCCAGCAATGGCCTGCTGAGGTCGACCGCGTTGCGCAGCATCGATGACAGGTCCACGCGCTCGCGGCGCAATTCGATCGTGCCGCGCGACAGGCGCGAGACGTCGACCAGGTCATCGACCAGTCGCACCATGTGATCGACCTGGCGCTCCATCATCGCGCGCACGCTTTCGTCGTTCCCGCCGCTGCCCAGCAGGTGCAACGCGTTGCGGATCGGCGCCAGCGGGTTGCGCAGCTCGTGACCCAGCATCGCCAGGAATTCGTCCTTGCGCCGCGCGTTCCGCGACTGGTCGTCGCGCGCGCTTTCCAGCTCATGCAGGTGCGTGCGGATCTGGTACTGCCGCTCGCGGGCACGCAGCGCGGTACGCACCGTGCTGACCAGTGCCGCAAGGCGCAACGGCCGCTCCAGCAGGGTGACGTTGCCGAGCCTGGCGATCGCGTCGCCCACCTGCTGCGAGTCCGCTCCGCTGCGCGTCAGCACCAGCACCGGCAGGTCGGACCAGCGCGGCTGGCGCTCGAGCCACTGCATCAACACCGCCTGCGCGCCCTGCGCCAACGACTCCTCGGCCACCAGAACCGCGGCGGCGCCATGTTTCAACTCGTCCGCGAGCGCCGCCGCGTCCTGGCAGACATGGGCCGCGATCCCGTTCCTGTCGAGGATGTCGGCAGTCAACGTCGCATCGCGAACCGTCGGCAGCAACAACAGCACGCGCTCGGTCGATTCCGAAGGGGCAAGGGGAACGGTCATCTCGTGAGCTTGGAAGCGCATGCGTCGCCCGGCTCGAGTTCGTGCGGCACGCCGGTGAACACCCCGTGGAAATCGCGCAACGGCTCGCCGATGTGCAGTCCCGAGTCGCTGATGGACAGTTCGCGGATCGTGCGTTCGTGGGCGCCGGTGCGCTTTTTCAGTACTGAAATCGCCTGGCGCACCGAGCCGCGGGCTTCGAAGTAGCGCAACAGGATGACGCCATCGGCCAGGTAGCTCACGTCGATATTGCTGGCCATGGGCCCGATCAGGCCCTGCTGCGCGCTGACCAGGATCGTGACCACGCCCAACTGGCCCAGGTACGCGAGCAGCTCGTGCAACTGCACGATCATGAAACGCTCCTCGGGCATCGCATTGAGGTAGCCGTTGAGGCTGTCGATCACGATCACGCGTGCACCGTCCACCTCTGCGGCATGGCGGATCTGGTGGGTGAATTCGCCGGGCGACATCTCGGCCGGGTCGATCGCCGCGACCTGGATCACACCGTCGTCGAGGTGGCGCTGGATATCAAAGCCCATGCCCGTCGAACGGGTCACCATGGAGTGCGCGCTCTCGTCGAACGTGAACATCGCCGAGCGTTCGCCGCGTTCGGCGGCCGCGACCATGAACTGCGTCGCCAGCGACGATTTTCCGGTGCCGGCCGCGCCCACCAGCAATGTGCTGGTCCCGCGGTCCAGGCCGCCGCCGAGCAGCGCGTCCAGTTGCGGCAGGCCGCTGCGGATACGCTCCTGCACGCCCGGGCGCCGATGCTCGGCCGCGACCAGCCGCGGAAACAGCGCCAGGCCGCCGGAGTGGATCTCGTAGTCGTGGTAACCGCCACTGAATTTTCGGCCGCGGAATTTGGACACGCGCAGCCGGCGGCGGTCGCCGCCATATTCGGGGTTGAGTTGGCTGAGCGAGACGACCCCGTGCACGATCGTGTGCACGTGCAGGCCATATTCGGTGACGGCGCTGTCGTCCAGCAGGATGACCGTGCAGCCGCGGCCGACGAAGTACTGCTTCAGCGCCAGCACCTGCCGGCGATAGCGCAGCGCGGAACCGGCAAGCAGGCGCAGTTCGGCCAGCGAGTCGAACACCACCCGCTGGGGGCGCAGGCGTTCGACCTCGGCGAGGATGCGCTTGGTGGTGTCGCCCAGTTCGACCTCCGACGGGTGGAACATCGTGTACTGGGAGTCCGGGTCCAGTCGTTCCTGGGCCGTGGCGAGTTCGTGGATATGGATGCCATCGAGCGACCAGCCGTGCGATTGGGATACTTCGTGCAGTTCGTCCTCGGTCTCCGAGAGCGTCACGTACAGCACGGTTTCGCCGTTAGCCACGCCCTGCATCAGGAATTGCAGGGCAAGCGTGGTCTTGCCCGATCCGGGCACGCCCTCGATGAGGTACAGCCGATGGGGGGTCAGGCCCCCGCCAAGGACCGTATCCAAGCCGGTGATGCCAGTCGTGATCGGCGATGCCGCCACAGGATTTGCGTTCATGCGAGCCCCGTCCTGGGGCCTCCGACGGCGTCGTCGCCGTGGCTGGGATAGCCGCCCTGCCGTGGATTTCACATAACCACGCGTCAACAAAACGTTTAGAGCCTGAACGGTTTTCGACTGTATTCGCATGCATGCCAGCCATCGCGCGCGAATTTCAGATTGCCGTTCCCGCGGCATGCCCGGATGCCCATGCCCATTGGAAGTTGTAACCGCCGAGCCAGCCGGTGACATCGACCACTTCGCCGACGAAATACAGGCCAGGCACGCGCCGCGACTGCATGGTGCTGGAGGAGAGTTCGTCGGTGTCCACGCCGCCCAGGGTGACCTCCGCGGTGCGGTAGCCCTCGGTGCCGCTGGCGACCAGCGGCCAGTGCTGCAACACCTCGGCGATGGCACGCAACTGCGGTGCGTTGTACTGGCGGATCGGCCGGTTGTGCATGCCGGCAGGCAGCCATACCTCGCAGAAGCGTTGGGCGAAGCGCTTGGGCAGCAGTTCGCCCAGCAGTGTCCGCAGTTCGGCCGCCGGCCGCTGCGCCTGCAGTTGCTGCAGGGTCGCGAGCGCGTCCGAGCCCGGTAGCAGGTCCAGCCGCAGCTCCTCGCCTGGTTGCCAGTACGAGGAGATCTGCAGGATCGCCGGGCCGCTGACGCCGCGATGGGTGATCAGCATGAAGTTGCTGAAGCTGGGGGCGTCGCCGCCGTGGCCGAAGCAGGTGGCGGTAACCGGCAACGCCACCCCGCTGAGGTCGGCCAGACGCTCCTGGTGCTTGCCGCTGAGGGTCAGCGGCACCAGTCCCGCGCGCGTCGGCAACACCGTGTGGCCGAACTGGCGCGCCAGTTCGTAACCGAAACCGGTCGCGCCCATGCTCGGGATCGACAAGCCGCCGCTGGCGACGACGAGTGCCGCTGCCGTGAACGCGCCCTGCGTGGTGTGCACATGGAAGCCGGCGCTGCCGCCGGCGCCGTTCTCATCGCGAGGCAGCACGCGCTCGATGCTGCAGCCGGTTTCCACCCGCACGCCGGCCGCGGCGCATTCGTCGAGCAGCATCTTCACGATCTGCTTGGACGAGTCGTCGCAGAACAGCTGGCCCAGTTCTTTCTCGTGGTACGCGATGCCATGGCGCTCGACCATCGCAATGAAATCCGCCGGCGTGTAGCGCGCCAGGGCCGACTTGCAGAAGTGCGGGTTTGCCGACAGGAAGTTGGCCGGGGTGGTGCCGGTATTGGTGAAGTTGCAGCGCCCACCGCCCGACATCAGGATCTTCTTGCCGACGCGGTTGGCGTGGTCGACCACCAGCACGCGCCTGCCACGCTGGCCGGCGGTGATCGCGCACATCAGGCCCGCGGCGCCACCACCGACGACCAGCGCATCGAAATGGCGGTTGCGGGCGTGTTCGTTCAACGTTCAGTCCGCGGATTGAGCCGCCACGCGCACGGTTGGCGTAAGGGTCACGTTGATGGTGTCGCTCATCAGCTGCATCTCGCCATCCTGGATCAGGCAGTTGAGACGCATGCCGCGCTGGATCAGCGTCGCCAGCGACTCGACCACGTCGGTGGGGATGTCGATCACCGTGAGGTTCTTGAGCCGGGTCAGCGAGGAGGCGATCCGGTCCCACCAGATGTCGGCCGCACGGCCGCTGTAGTTGATCACCACGACCTGCTGAGCGCGCCCGCAGGCTTTCTTGATCCGCGACTCGTCGGGCTGGCCGAGGTCGATCCACAATTGGATGTCGCCGACGTAGTCGCGGCGCCACAGATCCGGCTCTTCCTCGTTGCTGAGGCCACGGCCGTACTCCAGCCGTTCGTCGGCATACAGCGCGAATGCCAGCAGCCGCACCATCAGCCGCTCGTCGGTTTCCGACGGGTGCTGGGCGAGCGTCAGCATGTGGGTGGCGTAGTAGTGCCGATCCATGTCGCTGATCTGCAACTCGGCTTTGACGACGGTGGCCTTGGGCGCCATGGGGGTTGCCTGCGGAAAAACAGCGGCCATTCTAGGGGGGTGGCGCGCGCGCCGTGGGTTTTGAGCCGCCCCGGCCGTTTTCCGGTCAGCTAACCTTGCGCGGATGCTAATCGTTCCGCCCGCCCTAGACGGCGTCCCTGCCAGTCGCCTGCAACTGCCTCCCGGGCCCTGGAGCACGGTGCTGGATGGCCTGTGCGCGCGGTTTCCGCAGGTCGACCGGTCGACGTGGCAATCGCGGATCGCCCGCAGCCGGGTGCTGGACGATCGGGGCAGGGCGCTGGAAGTCGATGCGGCCTATCGCGTCGGCATGCAGGTCTTCTACTACCGCGAGGTGAGCGACGAGGCGCGCATCCCGTTCGAGGAAACCGTGCTCCACGCCGATGCGCACCTGGTGATCGCCGACAAGCCGCACTTCCTGCCGGTGACGCCGGCCGGCGGCTTCGTGCGCGAAACCCTGCTCGCCCGGCTGGTGCAGCGGCTGGACAATCCGATGCTGGTGCCGCTGCACCGGATCGACCGCGCGACCGCCGGGCTGGTGCTGTTCTCGGCCGATCCCGGTTCGCGCGCGGCCTACCAGGCGCTGTTTCGCGAGCGGCGCATCGTCAAGGGCTATGAGGCATGGGCCCCCGCGCTGCCGCACCTCTCGTTTCCCCATGCCCGCACCTCGCGACTGGTTCGCGGCGATCCGTTCTTCCGCATGTGCGAGGCCGCCGGCGCGCCCAACAGCGAAACCCGGATCGACGTCATCGAACGCGCCGGGGAGTGGTGGCGCTATCGACTGGAGCCCGTCAGCGGGAGAAAGCACCAGCTGCGCGTGCACATGGCGGCACTGGGCGCCCCGATCCTGCACGACCGGCTCTATCCCGGACTGTCCGAGGCGGGCGACGACGACCATGCCAGGCCGTTGCAGTTGCTTGCGCGATCCGTGCAGTTCATCGACCCGCTGAGCCGGGTCGAACGCCGCTTCGAGAGTGCGATGCGGCTTTCCGGCAGCCGGTAGCTCATCGTCGCCGGCGCACGGCCGGCCGTGAACGGCGCGCATTGGCGTTGTCTCTAAGGACGCGCCATGGCTTTACGGTTTCCCGGACCGCAGCCCGTCCACATACCGCGTCATGCACCCAGCATCAGTCAGGGCGGTCATGACACTGCAAGCACGAACGCTGCTGTTGGCCTGCCTGCTGCTGCCCGCAACGGGCCTGCCGGCCGCGCAGGAACCCACGGCGTCGCAGGAACCCCCTGCCGCGGCCGCGGGCGAAGTGCTGCTGCTGGAAATCCAGGGCGGGATCGGCCCGGCCACGCGCGACTACCTGCAGCGTGGCTTCGCGCGTGCCGCGGACGCCAAGGCGCCGGCAGTGGTACTGCGCATCGATACCCCCGGCGGACTCGACGCCGCGACGCGCGACATCAACCGCGCGATCCTGGCCGCCGAGGTGCCGATCATCTCCTGGGTAGCGCCCCAGGGTGCACGCGCCGCCAGCGCCGGCACCTACATCGTCTACGCCAGCCATCTCGCGGCGATGGCGCCGGCGACCTCGCTCGGGGCGGCGACGCCGGTGGCGCTGGGCGGGCAGGGCGGCGGGCCGATGGGCGGGGCAGACGGCGAGGACGACAGCGACCCGGCCGCCGAGGATGCCGCTCCGCAGGATGAAGGCGGCGCGGTGTCCCCGGGAGCCGCCGCTCCTGCGCCGAAGCCAAAGCCCGGATCGCAACCGGGGCAGAGGGACGATGTCAGCTCGCGCAAGGCGATCAACGATGCCGTGTCCTACCTGCGCAGCCTCGCCGACCTGCGCGGCCGCAACCCCGAGTTCGCCGAGGCGGCAGTGCGCGAGGCTGCGACGTTGACGGCAACCCAGGCACTGGCGCAGAACGTGGTGGAGATCATCGCCGACGACATCGACAGCCTGCTGCGCCAGGCCGACGGGCGCCAGGTGCAGTTGCGCAGCGGCAGCATCACGCTCGCCACCAGCGGGCGCGCTGTGGTCACGGTCGCCCCGGACTGGCGCTTCAAGCTGCTTGCGGTGATCACCGAGCCGACCGTCGCCTACCTGCTGCTGCTGGTCGGCCTGTACGGGCTGTTGTTCGAGGGCTACAGCCCGGGCGCGATCGTGCCCGGCGTGGTCGGTGGCATCAGCCTCCTGCTGGCGCTGTACGCATTGCAGGTGCTGCCGGTCAACTACGCCGGGGTCGCCCTGATCGTGCTCGGCGTCGCGTTGATGACCGCGGAAATCGCGATGCCGAGTTTCGGCGCACTCGGGATCGGCGGGATCATTGCACTGGTGGCCGGTTCGCTGATCCTGTTCGACACGCAAGTGCCGGGATTTGGCGTGCCGATGCAGCTGATCGCCGGCATCG
>DATHRJ010000162.1:0-8999 GCA_035465455.1 Lysobacter sp. | reverse complement strand
GCACCGATTGGGACCAGCTCAGCCGGACCACGGAGTGCGTGTAAGGATGCATGCTCACGCGCCAGAACCGCCCGCCTTAGTGCAGCTCTCGCACGATATGGAGCTCCGGCCGTACCGAAGCGTGCGGCCGCGGGTGCGAGTCGTTGAGCACCCGCGCGCCGCCACCGGTCACGTCGGCAACCTCGACGTGCATGGCTTCGCGCACCTGGTCGGACAGGGCGCTCTCGACCAGCCGACTGGCGCGGAACGACACAGCCAGCGATCCCCCCAAACGCGCCCGCCGGTCGGCCAGCGTCCGCGGCGGCGGACCGGCGTCGTACACCGGCAGGCGCAACGTCAGGCCATCGACCCGCGCTGCCGGTTCGGTGACCTGGACCAGCCGGAACGGCGCCGACAGCGTCGGCTCGTCACTGTCGCGTGAGCTCAATACCGCCGCCATGTTGCCTGGTTGATCGTTCACCTCCAATCCGACCACCCGCTCATTGCCTGCCAGGGGTACGACCATCCGGGTGACCAGGCGCAGGCCTTCGGGAGTCGTCTCGGCGTCGGCGTAGGCAAGGGCCTGCAACCCCGGCAGTCGCTGGCGCGGCCGCAGGTTCTCGTAGACGTTCGCGAATTCGTCGTCGGTCACGTCCTGCGAGGTCAGAAACAGGGTCTGCACCGACCGGGCCAGGAAGTGGTAGTCATCCAGGCGCCTCACCAGCGCCGCATAGCCCGTGCCGGCCACCGCCTCCAGTGCAGCACGCCGGTCGGCTTGATGCTGTCGCTGCTGGTCCCTCGCCAGCCAGAAGGTCAGGACAAAACCGACCAGCAAGGCCAGCACGGGCCATACCCAGATCGGCAGCCCTGGCGAGAGATCGCGCTCACCGGTTGCCGCGCCGGCGGGCGGCACCAGCAAGAATCCGTCAAAATCTCCAGATGACCCCAAGAGGATTCACCATGCCAGCCCACGATTTCGCCATGGTATACGCGCAGCATGTGGACGCGATGCAGCGCCGTGCCACCGAAGCCTTGTCGCGAGGCGGCTTGGACCACCTGGTGATCCCCAGCGGCAGCCTGCACTACCAGCTGTTCGACGACCGCGACTATCCCTATGCGGTCAATCCGCAGTTCAAGGCCTGGGTGCCGCTGACCCGGAACCCCGGCAGCTGGCTGGTGTTCACCCCGGGTCGCCCGCCCAAGCTCATCTATCTGCAGCCACTGGACTACTGGCACGTCGTGCCGCAGGCGCCCGATGGCTGGTGGGTCGAGCATTTCGATATCGTGATCATCCGCAAACCCGACGAGGCGCTGCAGCACCTGCCCCCCGGCGACCCGGCGCGGTGCGCGATCCTGGGCGAGGCGCAAAGCGCGCTGGGCGCATTCGTGCCCAACAACCCGCCCGCGGTGTTGAACCACCTCGATTACCACCGCGCCTACAAGACCCCGTACGAAATCGCATCGATGGCCCAGGCCACGGTCGGCGGGGTGCGCGCCCATCGCGCCGCCGAGGCGGCGTTCCGCGCGGGCTGCAGCGAATTCGACATCCACATGGCGTACTGCTCGGCGGCGCGCCAGGACGCCAACGAACTGCCCTACGGGAACATCGTCGCGCTCGACGAGCACGGCGCGGTGCTGCATTACACCGAACTGGCGCGCGAGGCGCCGCAACGGGCGCGCAGTTTCCTGATCGATGCCGGCGCCAGCCACCACGGCTACGCCTGCGACATCACCCGCACCTACGCCCGCGATACCGCCGGCGAGTTCCAGCAGCTGATCGATGCGGTGGATGCCGCGCAACTGGCGATGTGCGACCAGGTGCGCGATGGCGTCGACTACAAGCGCATCCACGTGGATGCGCACCTCGCGCTGGCCGGCATCCTCAAGGATTTCGGCATCAGCAAAATGTCGGCGGAGTCGGCTGTGGAAACCGGTGTCAGCGCGGCCTTCTTCCCGCACGGCATCGGCCACGGGATCGGATTGCAGGTGCACGACGTCGGCGGGTTCGCGCAATCCGACCGCGGCGGCACGATCGCCAAACCCGAAGGCCACCCGTACCTGCGCCTGACGCGCGTGCTGGAGCCGGGCATGGTGGTGACGATCGAACCGGGCCTGTACTTCATCGACCTGCTACTGGCGCCGCTGCGCCAGGGCGAGCATGCCAATGCGATCGACTGGGATCGGGTCGAGGCGTTTCGCCCGTACGGCGGCATCCGCATCGAGGACGACGTGGTGTGCACCGACGGCGCACCGCGAAATCTGACCCGCGAGGGCTTTGCCGCACTCGGTTGAGCGATCGCCCAGCCCCGCCTATCGATGTAACGAAACTGCCGCGTCGCGACTGCGGCGCGTCACGGCATCGGCAACCGCCTGCTGCTAGCTGCCGGGGCCCGCGGCCGGCTTCGCCGCCGCGGACTTGGCGGCCGGCTCGGCCTTCGCTGGCGTGGCGCCGGGCGTGGCTTCGGCCGGCTGGGCCGCAGCGGTGGCTTCGGACTTGCTCTCGGATTTGCCGCCCGTGGGTTTCTGCTCGGCGCCGCTGCCGGGCTTCGACTCGCCGCCCTCGCCAGCAAGGTTGCGCTTCTTGTCGCCGTCCTTCTTGAAGTCGGTCTCGTACCAGCCGCCGCCTGCCAGCCGGAACTGCGGCGCGGTCAGCTGGCGCCGTATCGCTTCGGCGTCGCACTGCGGGCATTGGCTCGGGTCGGCATCCGACAGGCGCTGCAGGCGTTCGAAACTGTGGCCGCAGGCGGCGCATTCAAAAGCGTAGATCGGCATGGGTGGGGGTCTGGCGTCACTGGAAGCGGTGCGCGGAGTGTGGCGTCCACAGCCGCCAATGCAAGCCGGTCAAGCGCGCGCTTGGGCAAAGCGGACCTGAACCGGGATTTTTATTCAATTGGATCAATATGTTACATTGACCGGCTAATTGCGATACACCGGAGTAATGATCGCTTCCGTTCGACCATTGATGGCGCTGCTCGTGGGCGTGGCCCTGCTGTTGGCCGGCAGCGGCCTGCTCGGCAGCCTGCTGGCAGTGCGCGGCGAGTTCGAGGGATTCAGTGCGCAGACGCTCGGGCTGGTCATGTCGGCGTACTTCGTCGGGTTCTTCCTGGGCACATTCGCCGCACCAGGCCTGATCCAGCGGATCGGCCACATCCGCGCGTTCGCGTTCTACGCCGCCCTGGCGGCGGCGGCGGTTCTGCTGCATCCGGTGCTGATCGATCCGTGGGCGTGGGGCGCGCTGCGCCTGCTGACCGGCATCGCGCTGGTCGGCCTGTACACGGTGATCGAGAGCTGGCTCAACGCGCAGGCCCCGGCCAGCGAGCGCAGCCAGGTGTTCGCGATCTACATGGCGGTCAACCTGCTGGCGATGGCCGCCGGCCAGTGGCTGCTGCAGCTGTACCCGCCGGCGCTGTTCATTCCGTTCAGCCTGGTGGCGATCCTGATCTGCGTCGCGGCGCTGCCGGTCACCGCCAGCCGCATGGTCCAGCCGGAACTGCCGGCGATGCCGCGCCTGGCGCTGGTGGCGTTGTACCGCGCCGCGCCGGCCGCGGCGAGCGGGTCGCTGCTGTCGGGCCTGGCCATGGGCGGGTTCTGGGGCCTGGCGCCGGTATACGCGACCCGGATCGGGCTGGATATTTCCGGGGTCGCCGCCTTGATGGGCCTGACCATCGTCGGCGGCGCCGCGCTGCAGTGGCCGATCGGGCGCCTGTCGGACCGCGGTGACCGCCGCACCACGCTGGCCCTGGTCAGCGTGCTGGCCACGGCGATCGCGATGGCGCTCATCGTGACCGGCGGCCTGGACCAGCGCCTGATGTATGCGCTGTTCTTCGTCTACGGCGGCCTGGTCTTCACGGTCTACCCGATCTGCGTGGCGCACCTGCTCGACCACCTGCCGACCGGGGACATGCTTTCTGGTTGCAGCAGCCTGCTGCTGCTCAACGGCATCGGCGCCGCGCTCGGACCGGCGATCGCCGGCGCGGCGATGACCGCGTTCGGTCCGCAGGCATTGCCGGCGTTCTTCGCCTCGATGTTCGGCCTGCTGGCGCTCGTCGCCGCCGGCCGCCGCCTGCTCTTCCGCCGCGGGCGCGAGCACCCGGCGCACTTCCACCCGATGCTGCGGACCACCCCCTCGGCATTCGAAATGCTGCCCGAAACCGACAGCCATCCCGAGGACGCCGCCAGCGCGCACGCCTCGCCTGCCTCCCCGAGGTGAACTTGAAGCTTTGATCGATCCCCTGATCCACCCAACCCCGATTTGCCAGCAAGGAAGTTCATGAACCAGTTCCACGCCCCCACATTGCCGCTTTCGCCGGCATCCGATTCGTTCGCACCCCGGCTGATGCTCGCCACCGACCTGGACGGCACGTTCCTGGCCGGCAGCGCCGAGCAGCGCCAGAAGCTCTATCGCCTGGTCGACCGCCATCCCTCGATCAGCCTGGTGTTCGTCACCGGGCGTGGCCTCGAGCACGTGATGCCGCTGCTGTCGGACCCGACCATCCCGCGCCCGGACTTCGTGATCTGCGACGTCGGCGCGACCGTGGTCGACGGCCTGACGCTGCAGCCGCTGCAGCCGCTGCAGGCGGAAATCGACGCACGCTGGCCGGGCGAGCACGTGGTGGCCGACGCCATGGCGGGTTTCGACCAAATGGTCCGACAGGACGTGCCGCAGGAGCGGCGCTGCTCGTACTTCTGCGCACCGCAGGCGCTTGCGCCGATGCGCGGCGCGATCGAGGCGGCGGCGCGGGACCTGGGTTGCTCGGTGCTGTACTCGGCCGACCGCTACCTGGACATCCTGCCGCCGGACACCGACAAGGGACGCACCCTGTGCGGCCTGGCCGACCACCTCGGACTGGCGCATTCGCGCGTGCTGGTCGCCGGCGACACCCTCAATGACCTGTCGATGTACGCCGCCGGTTTCCAGGGCGTGTGCGTGGGCGAGTCGGAGCCGGCGCTGGTCGCGGCCACCCTGCAACTGGCCAACGTGCTGCACGCCGATGCGCCCGGCTGCGGCGGCATCCTGCAGGCGATCGAGCACTTCGACCTGCTCGAGGCCGACGACCCCCACCGGCTTGCGCCCAAGCCGCAGGCGATGGGCACCTCCGACCTGGTGATGGTCTACCACCGGTTGCCGTACGAGGAGTATGTCGAGGATGGCCAGCGCAAGCGTCGCCGGCCGACGTCGCCCAACGGCATCATCCCCAGCCTGCTGGGCTTCTTCGGCGGCGGCCGCAAGGGCTCATGGGTCGCGTGGAGCATCGACGATCCGTCGCTGGGCGAGTTCCAGACGCATACCCCGGTCGATGGCGATCGCTACCCGAACCTGACCGTCGCCCGCGTGGCGCTGAGCAAGGGCGAGGTCGATGCGTTCTACATGCGCTTCTCCAAGGAAGCGTTCTGGCCGATGCTGCACACGTTCTGGGAACGGGCGCTGTTCCGCGAGGACGACTGGAAGATCTTCCTCAAGGTCAACCGCAAGTTCGCCGAAGCCACCGCCGCCGAAGCCGCGTACGGCGCCACCGTGTGGCTGCACGACTACAACCTGTGGATGGTGCCGGCCACGCTGCGCGAACTGCGGCCGGACCTCAAGATCGCGTTCTTCCACCACACCTACTTCCCGTCGGCGGATGTGTTCAACGTGGTGCCGTGGCGGCGCGAGATCCTCGGCAGCCTGATGCAGTGCGACTACATCGGGTTCCACATCCCGCGCCAGGTCGAGAATTTCGTCGACGTCGTGCGCGGCGCGGTCCCGGCGCAGACGCTGGAGCGCGAAAGCTGCGCGCCGCGCTTCCTCAGCTACGGTTGCGCCGTCGGCCTGGACACGATGACCACGCGCATCCGCGTGGCCGGTCGCGAGATCGGCCTGGGCGCGCACCCGGTCGGCACCGACCTGGGCCGCATCCGCGACTGCCTGCAGCAGGCATCGGTGCGCGAGCGTATCGCGCAGATCCGCGAGGAATTCGCCGGCCGCCAGCTGGTGTTGTCGATCGAGCGGCTGGACTACACCAAGGGCACGCTGGAAAAGCTGCTGGCGCTGGAGCGCCTGCTCGCGGCCCAGCCGCAACTGCAGAACAAGGTCACGCTGCTGATGGTATGCGTGCCGGCGGCCAGGGAGATGACCATCTACCGCGAGCTGCAGACGCAGATCGACCAGGCCGTCGGCCGCATCAACGGCCGCTACGCCAACCTGGACTGGTCGCCGGTGCGGTTCTTCGCGCGCGGCCTGCCGTTCGAGGAGGTCGTGGCCCACTATGCCGCGGCCGATCTCATGTGGATCACCCCGCTGCGCGACGGCCTGAACCTGGTCGCCAAGGAATTCATCGCCACCCATGGCATCGAAGGCACCCGCGGCGTGCTGGTGCTGTCGGAGTTCGCCGGCGCCGCGGCCGAACTCAAGGGCGCGGTGCTGACCAATCCGCACGACCAGGCCGACCTCGCCGCGGCATTGCAGCAGGCGCTCGCGATGCCCGAGGAGGAGGCCGACGGCCGCCAGCGCCAGCTGTTCGACATCGTGACCCGCTATGACGTCGAGCGCTGGGGCCGGGATTTCCTCGAGGCGGTCGAGCGCAGCGTGGTTTCGCAGCGGCGCGCCGAGCCCAATGCTGGCGATTCCGAACCGTTGCCCGCGCCGTTTGCCGATCGTGGCTGAGCACCGCTCGCGCGTCCGCAGCAAGGCGCGCAGGCCGTTGCATCGGAGTGGCAATCGCGCGCCTGCGCTGGTGTGCCGCCATCGGAATCCGCCATGACCCCCAACCCGTTCCGCCTGGTCCTCGCCGCTGCCCTGGTCGCATTCGGACTCGCCCTGGCCGGCTGGTTCGCGGCCCAGGGCATGGCCCGGCTCAAGACCCAGGACCGCTACGTCATCGTCAAGGGCTCGGCCGAGCGCATCGTCGAAGCCGACCTGGTGGTGTGGCCGCTGCCGCATTCGGTCGGTGGCAACGACCTGGCCGCCGTGCAGCGCCAACTCGATGCCAATACCGCGACGATCCGCGCGTTCTTCGCCGCCGCGGGGTTCGCCGCCGACGAGGTCGTGGTATCGCCGCCGCGGCTGGAAGACCGCTGGGCCTACGCCTACGGCGACCAGCGCCCGCCGGAGCGCTACCGCTACGCGACCACCGTGAGCCTGCGCACCTCGGGCGTCGACAAGGCGCTGGCGATGCTGCGCCAGAGCGGCGAACTGGTCGGGCGCGGGGTGATGATCGGCGAAGGCAGCCAGCCGGAGTTCGACTACACCCGGCTCAACGACATCAAGCCGGCGCTGATCGCCGAGGCGACCGCGAACGCGCGCGAATCGGCGGTGCAGTTCGCCAAGGATTCGGGCTCCCGGCTCGGCGGCATCCGCAGCGCCAACCAGGGCGTGGTGACGATCAGCGACCGCGACCAGAGCAGCCCGCAGGTCAAGAAGGTGCGGGTGGTGACGACGGTGGAGTACTTCCTGCGCGACTGATCGCTGGCCGCCGATCGAGCTGTCGGCCGGTCCGCATCAGGATTCGCACCGGCCGCCGCAACAGCCAGCCGGCGCGCAGCACCAGGCAGGCGATCTCAGGCCGCGTCGCTCTCGTACAGCGACAGCAACTGCGCTTCGGCCGCGTCCAGTTCCAGACGCAGCTCGGCCTGCTGCTTGCCCAGTTCGGCGGCACGCGCGCCGCCATCGGCGTACAGCGCCGGGCTCGCCAGGGCCGCCTCCAGTTTCGTCAGCTCCGCCTCGATCTCGTTGACCCGGGTCTCCGCCTTCGCCAGCTGGTGCGGGTTGGCCTTGCGCGTCTTGACCGTGGCCACCGGCGCGAGCGGCGCTGCGGCCTTCGCGCTGGGCTTGGTCACCGCCTTGCCGTCGCCGCTGCTGTCGCGCGAGCGCAGCCAGCTGGCGTAGGCGTCCAGGTCGCCATCGAACGGCTGGGCGACGCCGTCGGCCACGCGCCAGAAGGTGTCGCACACCAGCCCGATCAGGTGCCGGTCGTGCGAGACCAGCACGATCGCGCCGTCGAAGAAGCCCAGCGCCTCGGCCAGCGCCTCGCGCATGTCGAGGTCCAGATGGTTGGTCGGCTCATCCAGCAGCAGCACGTTCGGGCGGCGCCACGCGATCAGCGCCAGTGCCAGCCGCGCGCGCTCGCCACCGGAGAACACGTCGACGGTCTCGAACGCGCGATCGCCGGGGAAGTTCCACTTGCCGAGGAAATCGCGCAGCTGCTGCGTTGCCACGCCCGGGGCGATGTCGGCCAGATGGTCGATCGCGGTGACGCCCTCGCGCAGCGACTCCACCGTGTGCTGGGCGAAGTAGCCGATACGCAGGTCCGGGTGGCCGTTGCGCTCGCCGGCCAGCAGCTCCAGCTCGCCGACCAGCGACTTCACCAGGGTCGACTTGCCGGCGCCGTTGGGGCCGAGCAGCGCTATGCGGTCGCCGGCTTCGAGGATGAAGCTGACGTCCTGCAGGATCGTGGTGGTGCCCGCGGGTGTCTGGTAACCGCACTGCGCGTGCTCGATGCGCAGCAGCGCATTGGGCAGCCGCGCCGGCGCCGGGAACTCGATGCGCAGCGAACGCTCGGCGCGCACCGCTTCGGTGCCCTGCATCTTGGCCAGGCGCTTGACCCGCGACTGCGCCTGCTTGGCCTTGGCCGCACTGGCACTGAAGCGATCGATGAAGCTCTGCAGGTGCGCGCGCTCGGCCTGGGCCTTCTCGTGGGTGATCTGCTGCAGCCGCAGGTGCTCGGCGCGCTGGCGCTCGAACGCGGTGTAGTTGCCGCTGTAGAGCTTGGCCTTGCCGTCGTGCAGGTGCAGCGTGTGCGTGGTGACTTCGTCCAGGAACTCGCGGTCATGGCTGATCAGCAGCAGCGTGCCGGGGTATTTCAGCAGCCATTGCTCCAGCCAGAGCACGGCATCGAGATCCAGATGGTTGGTCGGCTCATCCAGCAGCAGCAGGTCGGAGGGCGTCATCAGTGCGCGGGCGAGATTCAGCCGCACGCGCCATCCGCCGGAGAAGCTGCTGACGGCGCGTTCGTGGGTCTCGGCAGAGAATCCGAGGCCGTGCA
>DATHRJ010000161.1:0-2541 GCA_035465455.1 Lysobacter sp. | reverse complement strand
AACCTGCATGCCATGACCGGACTACTCGCCGACGGTGGCTTCGATGCCGTTGTCCACTTCGCCGCGCTCAAGTCGGTAGGCGAGTCCTGCGAGCGGCCGCTGGACTACTTCGACAACAACATCTGCGGTTCGATCTGCCTGTTGCAGGCGATGAAGGCGGCACGGGTGCGGCGGCTGGTGTTCAGTTCCTCGGCAACGGTCTACGGCGATCCGGCGGCGGTGCCGATACGCGAGGACGCACCACTGCGGGTGACGAACCCGTACGGCCGGACCAAACTGGTGACCGAACAGCTGATCGACGATCTATGCGCGTCCGACCCGGGCTTCCGCTCCGCGAAGCTTCGTTACTTCAACCCGGTCGGCGCGCATCCGTCGGGCCTGATCGGCGAGGAGCCGATGGGGGTGCCCAACAACCTGATGCCGTATATCTGCCAGGTGGCGGTGGGGCGGCGCGCGCGGCTCCAGGTCTTCGGCAACGACTACGACACCGTCGACGGTACCGGTGTGCGCGACTACATCCATGTCGTTGACCTCGCTCGCGCGCATGTGGATGCCCTCGAGTACCTGGGGCGTGCGGAGCGCAGCCTGACGGTCAACCTGGGTACCGGGCGCGGCGTCAGCGTTCTGGAGTTGGTGCGCGCGTTCGAACAGGAATCGGGGCGGATCATCCCGATCGAGTTCGTGCCACGCCGGTCGGGCGATGTCGCGGCGGTGTATGCCGATCCCAGCATGGCGGGGCTGTTGCTGGACTGGCGGGCGGAACTGGACGTGGCGGCGATGTGCCGCGACGCGTGGCGCTGGCAATCGATGAATCCCGATGGCTTCGGGAAACAGGAGCCGCTGCCGGAGTTCCTGCGCATTCCCACCGCAACGCCGGTGGATGCGCGGCTGCAACTCTAGCCGCTGCAGTGGGCATCCGTGCGTACGGACATCAGTCCAGGAGCCGATCTGCCACCACGCCTGGCTGTTTCATCCAGGCAAAATGGTCCGCGCGCGTGCCCAGTGTCTCCGAGTCCAGCGTCACCAGCGCAGCATGCGCATGCGGCATCTTCGATAGCAGGAATTCCAGCGATGAGGCCGGCGCGAACCAGTCGCGGTCGAGCAGCACGGCGCGAATGTCGGCCGTGACGGAGGCGAGCGCCGCTTCCAGGTCTACGCCGATCCCCTTGCCCGCGTAGCGGCCGCTGCGCGCGGTCCCAGCCCAGTCGGTGATCACCCCGCGCGCCTCCGCCCCGCCAAAGCCGATGCGGCGGCCGGGCAGGGCGCCGTGGCGATCGGCCAGCCACGGCAGGAAGCGATAGGCCAGCGGCAGTGCGAAACGTGCCGGCAGCGGGAATGCGCGCCAGTAGGGCGAACCGCTCCCGACCAGCCACAGGCGGCGTGGCGCCTGCGGGTCCAGCGCAACCCGGCAGCAGGCCAGCTGCCCGCCGAGGCTGTGCCCGCCCAGGGCTCTCTCGATCGACGGCAGTTGCAGGGCGATCGCCCTCTCGCTGGCGGGAATGTCCTGATACAGCAGTTCGCGGTAGCCCCAGTCGAGGCCATGGCCGGCACGCAGGCTGCTGCTGCCATGTCCACGCCACTCGTGCACGAATGCGGCAACGCCGCGAGCCGCCAGCGCGTCGGCGAACGGCAGGTAGTGCCGCGCCGCCACGCCCAGGGCCGGCAGCCACAACACCGCGGTGTGCGGCTGTGGGGGGATGCGTGCGAGCAACTGCCAATGGTGGCCATCCTGGCCCTCGACGGGTATCGAACGGTCGCACGACTCAGCCACGCGGCGCGGCACCGAAATGATCCAGCACCACCACGTTGCCGCGACCGGGACGGTAGCCGGCGTGCAGTGCCGCATGCACATAATCGGCGGCGGCGCTGCAGGCATCGGCCAGGGCGAGACCGAGGCAGAGGTTGGCGGCGACCGCCGATGCCAGCGTGCAGCCGGTGCCGTGCGCTTCCAGCTCGAGGCGCAGGTGGGTTATCTCGCGCACCCCGTCAGCATCGGCAAACAGGTCGACCACGTCATCGCCGCCGGTGAGATGGCCGCCCTTCAACAGCACCGCGCGGGCGCCGCGCCCGAGCAGGCTCGCGCAGGCGGCGTGCATCGCCGCGCGGTCGGGAATCGGCGTGCCGAGCAGCAGTTCGGCCTCCGGCAGGTTCGGCGTGATCACGCTGGCCATTGGCAGCAGCCGCGTGCGCAGGGCGTCCAGGGCGGCCGGCTCGAGCAGGCGGGCGCCGGAGGTGGCGACCATCACCGGGTCGAGCACGATGCAACGCGGCCGGTAGGTTTCCAGCGCGTCGGCGACCGCATGGATCACCTGCGCATTGGCGAGCATGCCGAGCTTGACCGCACCGATCGCGAAATCATCGAAGCACGCATCGATCTGCGCCCGCAGGAACTCCACGGGCGGAACCTGCACCGCGGTGACGCCGCGGGTGTGCTGCGCGGTGAGTGCGGCGATCGCGCTCAGGCCATGCATGCGGTGCGCGGCGAACGTCTTGAGGTCAGCCTGGATGCCGGCGCCGCCACCGGAATCGGAGCCGGCGATG
>DATHRJ010000160.1:0-2616 GCA_035465455.1 Lysobacter sp. | reverse complement strand
GGCGCGGTCGCATGGTCTGCGCACCTGGCCGGATTCGCGTTCGGCGGGGTTTTCGCCCTGCTCGCGCGCGCCGGCATCGCCCGGCGGCTGCGCCGCAAGCGCGGGTTCTAGCCCGCCAATCGGTGGCGGCCAATCGCAGCGGTCGCGGCAGGCAACGCGACGCGGGGAACCTGCCTGCGCCCTATAATCGCCGCATGGCCAAGACGCTGTACAAGATCACGTTCCTCAACGCCGGCCGGGTCTACGAGCTGTACGCGCGCCACGTGGTTTCCGGCGCCCTGTGGGGTTTCGTCGAAGTCTCCGAACTGGTGTTCGACGTCAACGCCGGGGTCGTGGTGGATCCCACCGAGGAGCGCCTGCGCGACGAATTCGGCAGCACCAGGGTGCTGCACCTGCCGATGCAGAGCGTCGTGCGGATCGAGGAGGTGGAGCGCAAGGGCCCGTCGGCGATCCGCGATGCCGCCACCGGCGAGAAGGTGGTCACGCCGTTTCCGATGCCCGGCAAGCCGCGCTGACCGGCCGGGACACCGGCTTGCGCGAGGCGGCGTCGCTGTAGCGCGCGATTACTAGCGCGCGGTTACTTCTGCGGGATCGAGGCGGGCGCCGCGGCGAGCGGCTTCTTGAGTTCGGCCAGCGCCGCGGCGATGAAGCTGTCGCCCTCGAGCACGTCGCCGGCGTTGGCGCCCGGCATGTCGTCGCCGTCGCCACGCAGGTGCCGCGGCAATGCCGATTCGGTCACCCGGGCCCCGTTCTCGCTGCCGGCCACCGGCTGCAGGGTCACGTCGGGGATGATGCCCAGCGCCTGGATCGACTTGCCGCTGGGCGTGTAATAGCGCGCGGTGGTCAGCTTGACCGAGTCGCCGTTGTCGAGCGGCAGCAGGGTCTGGACCGAGCCCTTGCCGAAAGTGCGGCTGCCGACCACGCGTGCGCGGTCGTTGTCGCGCAGCGCCCCGGCCAGCACCTCGGAGGCGCTGGCCGAACCTGCATCGACCAGCACCACCACCGGCGCGCCGTCGAGACGGTCGCCGGGGGTGGCGCCGAACTCGGCGTCGCTGATCGCGATGCGTCCGCGGGTGCTGACGATCTTGCCGCGCTCCAGCAGCGCATCGGCGATCTGCACCGCCGAGGTCAGCAGCCCGCCCGGATTGCTGCGCAGGTCGATCACCAGCCCGCGCAGGCGGCCGCCGGACTGGGCAACCAGCTGGTCGAGCTGGCGCTCGAAGTCGGCCGCGGTGTCGGCCTGGAACGCGCTGATGCGCACGTAGCCGTAGCCCGGCTCGAGGATGCGACTGCGCACGCTGTCGATGCGGATCTTGCCGCGCTCCACGCTGACGTCGAAAGGCTGCTCGCGACCCTCGCGCACGACGCTCAGCACCACGGTGCTGCCGGGTTCGCCGCGCAGCGACGAAGAGTTGTCGTCATCGCCCGGCGTCAGCGTGCGGCCGTCGACGGCGATGATCAGGTCGCCGGCCTTGAGCCCGGCGCGCGCGGCCGGGGTGTCGTCGATCGGCGCGATCACCCGCAGCGTGCCGTCGGGCTGGCGGAAGATCTCCACCCCGATGCCGTCGTAGTTGCCGCGCGACTGCTGGGCGAAGCTTTCCGCGTCGTCGCGCTCGAAGTACATGCTGTGCGGGTCCAGGTCCAGCAGCAGGCCGCGGATCGCCGAGTGCATCAGTGCCTTGTCGTCGACCGGCTCCACGTACGCCTGCTTGACCGCGGTGTACACGGCCACATAGCGCCGGATCTCGTCGAGCGGCACCTGGCTGGAGGCGGCATCGGCCCCGCGCGGGTCGGCGGCGGACGGGGTTAGCTGCGGCGTCGTCGGTGCGGGTTGCTGCGCCAGCGCAGGGGCGATCGCCAGCAGGGCGGCGGTCAGGACGACAGGGACGAGGGGACGCACGCGCATTGACGAACTCCAGGGCTTCCACGAAGGGTCGGACCGCGACCGGCGCGGCGGGTTCACCGCGACGCGCTCGACCCGATGATGCAACAGATGCGCGAGCATAGGCCGGGGCCAGGCAAGCTCTCGTTAAGCGCGCGCGCCGCGGCGCGCGGTCAGCGCTTGAGCCAGGTGCTGGGGTTGACCGTCTGCCCGCCGCGTCGCAGCTCGAAGTACAGCGCCGGACGGCCATGGCCGCCGGAACTGCCGACCGTGGACACCGGATCGCCGCGCTTGACCGCGTCGCCGGCTTCCCGCAGCAACGCGTCGTTGTGCGCGTACAGGCTCATGTAGTCGTTGCCGTGGTCGACGATCAGCAACAGCCCGTAGCCGGTCATCCATTCGGCATAGACCACGCTGCCGTCGGCCACCGCCTTGACCGGGGTGCCGGCGCTGGCGCCGATCAGCAGCCCGTCGCTGCCGCGACCGTCGGGCATCTTCGCGCCGTAGCCGGCCAGCAGGCTGCCCGACAGCGGCCAGCCCAGTCCGCCCACCTGCAGCGCCGGCGCCTGGGCGACCGCCGGTGCCACGCGCGTGGGCGTCGGCCTGCCGGCGCTGCTGGCGGCCGCCGCCTCGCGCGCGGCCTTGGCAGCGGCGGCCTTGCGCTGCGCCTGAGCGCGCGCCGCGGCGGCCCGCAGCTTCTTGAGCAGGCGTTCGAGCCCCTTCGCGTCGCGACC
>DATHRJ010000159.1:0-22706 GCA_035465455.1 Lysobacter sp. | reverse complement strand
TCGATGCCCGCGGCAACGTGCTCAACGTCGAGGTCGAAAAATCCAGTCGCAACCGCAACCTCGATCGCGCCGCGATCGAAGCGGCGCGCAAATGGCGCTTCAATCCGGAAACGCGCAACGGTGTGGCAGTCGCCAGCCGGGTACGTGTCCCGGTGGAATTCGTACCACCGAGCTGATACGAGTCACCCGCTTTCGCTAGCAGTTTTTTTCTTCACTTCTTTCCTTTCCACGACATCTAAAGGTAAGCGTCATGCTGCAGGAAACCACTACCGCCGCCGCATCTGCCTCGGCTTCCAATGCTGAAGCTCTCCAGCAGATGAGCTTCTCCAACTTGCTGTCCAACCTCGACGTCCTCGGCTGGGTCGTATTGGCCACGCTGGTGATCATGTCGATGCTGTCGATCTACTGGATCGTGATCAACTTCTTCAAGAACATGCGCCTGCGCCGCAACTCGGACCGGGTCATGAGCACGTTCTGGGAGACCCAGAACGCGCAGGACGCGATCCGCTACATGGAAGAGCAGCCGCGCAGCGAGCCGTTCTCCAAGATCGCGCTCGACGCCGCCCAGGCCGCGGCCCACCACCAGCGCAACGAAGGTTCGCGCCTGGTCGAGTCGCTCAACCGCTCCGAGTTCGTCGACCGGGCCCTGCGCCAGGCCGTCACCCGCGAGTCGATGGGCCTGGAAAGCGGCCTGACGCTGCTGGCGTCGGTCGGTTCGACCGCCCCGTTCGTCGGTCTGCTCGGCACCGTCTGGGGCATCTACCACGCCCTGATCGCACTCGGCACGAGCGGCGAGTCCTCGATCCAGGCCGTTGCCGGCCCGGTCGGCGAGGCGCTGATCATGACCGCGATCGGTCTGTTCGTGGCCATCCCGGCAGTGCTGGCGTACAACTTCTTCGTCCGCCTCAACCGGGTGACGAACAACAAGTTCGATACGTTCGCGCACGACCTGCATGACTTCTTCGCCACTGGTTCGCGCGTCGGCGAACTGCCCAGCAACCGCTGAGCGGCATCGTCACCTTTAAGGTAGTTGGAGTTCGCAATGGCCTTCAGTTCAGGCAATGACACCGGCGGGCCAATGGCCAACATCAACGTCACACCACTGGTGGACGTGATGTTGGTGCTGCTGATCATCTTCATGATCACGGCGCCGCTGATGACGCACAAGGTCGAGATCAAGCTGCCGGAGGCCACCCTGCGCGAAATCGCAGAGGCCGCCAAGACGCCGCCGATCACCCTGTCGGTGCTGCAGACCGGCGAGTTGTTCTGGAACGACGAGCCGGTGACCAAGGCGCAGCTCGAGAGCCGGCTGTCGATCGAGGCGCAGAAGACGCCGCAGCCGCCGCTCAACGTTCGCGCCGACACGACCACCAAGTACCGGATCGTGCAGGAAGTCGTGAAGACCGCACAGGCGCAGGGAATGCGCAAGGTCGGCTTCGTCTCGATCAAAGAACGCTAACCGGAGACGCAGACATGGCTTTTACTTCCAACTCCGGTGGCGGCGCAATGGCCGACATCAACGTCACGCCCCTCGTGGACGTGATGCTGGTGTTGCTGATCATCTTCATGGTGACCGCGCCGACGCTCAGTTACCCGATCGACATCACCCTGCCGCAGCGCGTGATCGATCCACCGCCGCAGTTGCAGACGCCGCCACCGCCGATCCGGCTGCGGATCGACAGTTCCGGCCAGACCTTCTGGAACAACTCGCCGTACCCGATGGACACGATCGCCAACATGATGGATCTCGAAGTCCAGCGCGATCCCACCAACCAGCCGGTGCTGGAGATCGACACCAACCCGGACGCCGATTACGGTGTGCTGGCCAAGGTGTTGGCGCATGCCAAGAACGCGCGCATGGAAAAGATCGGTTTCGTACAGAACTGACAGCAGCACCCGTCGTGATTTGGAAACGCCGCCCCCGGGCGGCGTTTTTTTTGCCTGGGTGGCCTTCCGCCGCAACAACCTGGTGTGCGATCGCGCCTGCCCGTCGACGTCGCCGGTAAGCCGCAGGTGCCTGCGTGTGCAGGCAATGGGTCACGGGCGGGAAGCGTCGCCCGCGCTGCCGGCCGCCCGCGCGTCAGCCGCTGCGCGCCCGCGGGGGCAGCAGCGCAAGGTAGGAACGCACGGTCGCGCTGAGCCCCGCGTACAGGGCTTCGCTGATCAGCGCATGGCCGATCGAGACTTCCAGCACATCCGGCACCGCATGCAGGAACTCCGCCAGGTTGGACTGGCTGAGGTCGTGCCCGGCATTGACGCCCAGCCCCACGGCCTGCGCGCGGCGCGCACACGCCGCGAAGCGCGCCAGCATCGGTGCCGCCTCGTCGCGGGCGTGGGCTTCGGCGTAAGGTCCGGTGTAGAGCTCCACCCGGTCGGCGCCCAGTTCGGCCGCGCGCTCGATGCCGCCGCGGGTCGCCTCGCTGGCGTCATTACCGTGGGCATCGGCGAAGAGGCTGACCCGGCACCCGAGTGCGTGCAACTGGGCGATCAACGGCCGCAGGCGCTCGCCGTCGCGCACGAAATCGAACCCGTGGTCGGAGGTGAGCTGTCCGTCGCTGTCGGGCACCAGCGTGGCCTGGGCCGGACGTACCTGCGCGCACAGCGCGAGGAACCCCGGATAGCCCGGCCGGGGCGGCGCGAACGGATTGCCCTCCAGGTTGAGCTCGACCGAACGTTGCGCGGTCAGGCGGGCCAGCGCGTGGACATCGTCCGCGCGTATATGGCGGGCGTCGGGGCGCGGGTGCACGGTGATGCCGTGCGCGCCGGCGTCCAGGCAGGTCCGCGCTGCCTGGACCACGTCCGGCTCGTTGCCGCCGCGCGAGTTGCGCAGCACCGCGATCTTGTTGACGTTGACGCTGAGGAAAGTCATCGATGCAGCTTACGGGAGCCGCGACGCTGTGGCGCCGGCTGCGCCGCTTCCCGCCCGCAACTCAGCGCGGGGGCTCGGCCTGCCCGGCGAGCTTGCGCGCCTCGGCCTGCTCGCGCAGCCGGCGCAGCTCCTCGGGATCGAGCATCAGTGCCTCGTCGCGGCTACGGCTGGAGATGCGCTGCGCGAACAGCTGCATCATCGCCGCGACGGTGAGGCCGAAGGCGATGATGAGACAGACCACCAGCAGCGCGACCGACGCGGTCTTGAACGCCACCGCCAGGGCGGCCAGGGCCAGCAAAAACAGGATCCAGGGCATCACGGCGACCTTGCGAAACCAGATGGGCTTCAGTGTACCCGGGCGCGGAGTGCGGCCAGCGCCGGTGATGCCGCGGCGCCGACCTTCGGTCGTCGGCTGCCGCCGACGCGGGGCGCGGGACTACAGCAGCGGCGATACCAGCCGCGCCAGCGCTTCGGGCAGGCGCGCGGTCCACAGCGGCCGCGCACGATCGTCGCGCACGCGCGTGCACTCTCCGCACTCGTGCTCGATCAGCGCAGCCAGCTCCCCGGCCACCGTGGCGTCCAGGAGCATCACCGAGACCTCGAAATTCAGGCGGAAGCTGCGGTGGTCGAAGTTGGCGCTGCCGATGAACGCCAGCTCGTCGTCGCACAACAGCGCCTTGGTATGCAGCAGGCGTGGGCCGTACTCGAAGATCTTGACCCCGGCACCGAGCAGCTCATCGAAGTACGAGCGCGCGGCCAGCGTCACCAGCCGGCTGTCGCTCATCTTCGGCACCAGCAGGCGCACGTCCAGGCCGCCGAACGCTGCCGAGGTGAGCGCCATCCGTGCCGCCTCGCCGGGGACGAAGTACGGCGTGACCAGCCACACGCGTTTGCGCGCGCCATGGATGGCGCCGACCTTGAGCCGGTGGATCGCCTCCCACGGCGAGTCCGGCCCCGACACCACCACCTGGGCCGTGATCGGCCCGTCCGGCGCGGTCTGTTTTGGCACCGGCAGCGGCGGCTGGCCGCTGGAGTAGGCCCAGTCCTCGATGAACACCAGTTGCAGCTCGCGCACCACGTCGCCCTCCAGGCGCAGGTGCAGGTCGCGGTAGGCCTTGTCGCACCGCCGCTCGTCCTCTTCATCGCTGATGTTCATTCCGCCGGTGAACGCCACCGCGTCGTCGATCACCACGATCTTGCGGTGGGTGCGCAGATTGAGCCACGGCCGCTTGAACAGTCCGCTCAAGCGCATCGGGTGGAACCACGCGACCTCGCCGCCAGCATCCACCAGCGGCTTGAGGAAGCGCGCATTGACCGAACCGGAGCCGACCGCGTCCAGCAGCAGGCGCACCTTGACGCCGGCCCGCGCGCGCTCCACCAACGCCTGCAACAGTGCGCGCCCGGAGTGGTCCGGCTCGTAGATGTAGTACTCCGCGTGGATCGAGGTCCGCGCCAGCGCCACCGCCTGCAGCAGCGCCTCGTATTTCGCGGCGCCATCGACCAGCAACTGGACGCGGGTGGCCGTGGTCGGCGGCAGGCCGGACGTGGCCTGGGCGATGAGCGCCAGCTCCACCACTTCGGGATTCGGCGCCAGGCCGGCCGGCAGTGAGCGCAATGCCGCCCGAGTGCGCAGCCGGCGCACGCGCTGGCGATGGATGCGCTGCGGCCCGAGGAAGTAATAGATCACGAAACCCAGCACCGGCAGCGCCGCCAGGCTGATCAGCCAGCTCAACGTCGCGGCCGGCTCGCGCTTTTGCAGCACGATCCAGCCGCCCAGGCCGATCAGGTACGCGACCCAGCCCAGGCTGAGGTACAGCCGCAGGTGCGGGATCGCGAGAAAGGTCTGCCACAGGCCGTGCAGGTAATCGAGCATCCGCGCTCCAGGGGTGAACGGTTAAGCCGCGGTAGCCCAAGCGGCGACCCGGCGAGGTTAGCCTAGGCGGCATGGATGACGCCCGCAAAGCCCAGGCGCCGGTCAAGGGCCGCGGCGCCGCCTCCAATGTCGGCGGCCGCTTCGAACGCAGCCGGGCGCAAGGCGCCGACGACGGCTGGGGCTCGGTATACGAGGACCTGGCCGCCGCGCCGCGGCCGCGCACGCAGGTCACCGAGGAACGCGCGCGGCGCGTGATCAGCCGCAACGATTCGCCCGACGTGGGCTTCAGCCAGTCGGTCAATCCCTACCGCGGCTGCGAGCACGGCTGCGTGTACTGCTTCGCGCGACCGTCGCATGCGTACCTGGACCTCTCGCCGGGGCTCGACTTCGAGACCCGGCTGTACGCCAAGACCAACGCCGCCGAACGCCTGCGCGCGGAACTGGCCAGGCCCGGCTACCGCCCCGAGCCGATTGCGCTGGGCATCAACACCGATGCCTACCAGCCGATCGAACGGCGCTACCAGGTGACGCGGCAGCTGCTGGAGGTGCTGGCCGAATGCCGGCATCCGGTCAGTTTCGTCACCAAGAGCGCGTTGATCGAGCGCGACCTCGAACTGCTGGCGGCGATGGCGCGCGAGCGCCTGGTCACGGTGTACTTCTCGGTCACCACGCTCGACAACCGGCTCGCGGCGCGGATGGAGCCGCGCGCGTCGGCACCGCACCGCAAGCTGCAGGCGATGCGCGCGTTGCACGCGGCCGGGGTCCCGGTCGGGGTGATGGTCGCGCCGGTGGTGCCGATGATCACCGACCACGAGCTCGAGCAGATCCTGCAGGCCGCGCACGAGGCCGGCGCGCGCGCCGCCGGCTACGTCCTGCTGCGGCTGCCGCACGAACTCAAGCAGGTCTGGCGCGAATGGCTGGAACTGCACTATCCCGAACGGGCGGCGCACGTCATGAGCCTGATCCGGCAGATGCGCGGCGGCAAGGATTACGACAGCGCGTTCGGCAGCCGCATGCGCGGGCAGGGCCCGTTCGCCGACCTGCTCGCGCGGCGTTTCGCCCGCGCCCACCGCAGACTCGGTTTCGGCCGGCTGCCGCCGCTGGACGGCAGCCGCTTCGTCGCACCGCGCGCACCGTCCCCGCAAGGCGACCTGTTCTAGCGCATCAGGCGCCGATCGCCGGCCACAGCGGTCCGCCCAGCCACAGCCACTGGGCCATCCACGCGCTGACCAGCGCGATCAGCACCGTCAACGGCAGGCCCATGCGCAGGAAGTCATGGAAGCGGTAGTGGCCCGGGCCCAACACCAGCAGGCTGCCGTGATGGCCGATCGGGACCAGGAACGCGGCGACCGCGCCGAGCGCGGTGCACACCACGAACGGCGTTGCCGGCAACTGCAGCGACTGGGCCAGCGACACCGCCACCGGTCCCAGCAGTACCGTGGTCGCCGCGTCCGAGAGGATCTGGGTCAGCAGCCCGGCGACGGCGAACATCACCAGCAGCACCCACAGTGCCGGCCATTGCGCGACCACGTGCAGCAGGCCCTGCGCGAGCAGTCGCGCGGTGCCGGTCTGTTCCATCGCGATCCCCAGCGGGATCACCCCGGCGATCATCACGAATACCCGCACGTCGATCGCACGGTAGGCCTGGCCGATGTCCAGGCAGCGGGTGGCGACCATCGCCACCGCGCCGAACAGGAACGCCAGCGGCGCCGGCAGCCACTCGGCCGCCGCGGCGAGCACGGTCAGGCCCAGGATCAGCAGCGCCAGCGGCGCCCGCACGCGGCGCTTGGCCTCGCCCACGAACGGCACCAGCATCAGGAAGCCGTGGTGCGCGGCCAGTTCGGCGAACCGGGTCGGCTTGCCCCACAGCACCAGCAGGTCGCCCTCGCGCAGGCGGGCATCGGTCAGGCGCGCGCTGTGGGTGCCGTCGCGGCGCCACAGCCCGGCGATGACCGCCTTGAACTGGCGCGAGAAATCCAGCTCGCGGATGCTGCGGCCGATGAACTCCGAACCCGGGGCGACCAGTGCCTGCACCAGCTGCGCGTCGCCGGCGTCGGCGCTGGCGGTGTCGCCGAAGCGCGCGACCGCGTACAGGTCCAGCCCGGGGTCGTCGTGCAGCGATGCCAGCGCATCGGCCGAGGCTTCCACCAGCAGCACGTCGCCACTGAGCAGGCGGTTGCCCTCGCCCAGGTCGCCGCGCAGCACGCCGTCGCGCAGCCAGCCGCGCATGCGGAACCTGTCGCCGAGCGCCTTCTGCAGTTCGGCCAGCGGCCGCGAATGCCAGCGCGATCCCTCGGTGACCAGCAGTTCGGTGCGGTAGCGGTCCAGGCGCAGGTACTCGTCGTCGCCGGCATCGCCGATGCGCTTGGGCAGGATCCAGCGCGCCAGCAACAGGTAGACCACGCCGAGCACGACCAGCGCCGCCCCGATCGGGGTGATCGAGAAGATCCCCAGCGCCCGCTCGCCGCTGCGCTGGAGCAGGTTGTTGGCCAGCAGGAAGGCCGGCGCGCTGACCAGGGTCAGGGTGGTGCCGAGCGAGGCGGCGAACGACATCGGCATCAGCAGGCGCGAGGCCGACATTCCGCGCGCCTTGGCGTAGCGGGTGATGATCGGCAGCATCATCGCGGTCACCATCACGTGGTGGGTGAACGAGGACATCGCCGCGACCGCCGGCATCACCACCGCGATCGCGCGCGGTTCGCTGTGCCCGGCCGCCTGGCCGATCCACTGGCCGATGCGTTCGGTGATCCCGGTCGCGGCCAGCCCGCCGGAAATCACGAACACCGCGGCGACGATGATCGCCGGATCGCTGGCGAAACCCGACAGCGCCTGCGTCTCGTCCAGTACCCCGGTCACCACCAGCGCCAGCAGGATCAGCATCGCGGTGACGTCCACGCGCAACCGCTCGCTCACGAACAGGTACAGGCCGCCGGCCAGGATCAGCAGGAACATTCCCTGTTGCAGCGTGACCGACAGCACGTTCATCGGCACATTGTGCGTCAACGCGGCGTCATGGGGTCGGCACCGTGCACCGACCCATCACAAGCGCAATCGGTAGACTCGGCCAAAAGCCGCAGCCCTGACCCCATGTCGTTCGACCACGCCGTACCCCCCGCCGACGCCTGTTTCCGCCTCGCGATGGCCGCTTCCGCGATCGGCATGGCGATCGTCGACCTGGGCGGCCGGTGGTGCGAGGTGAATCCCGCGATCGAGCGCATGCTGGGCTACGACAGCGCCGCGCTGGTGGGGCACGCCACCGCCGAGTTCACCCATCCCGAGGATGCCGCCCAGGCGCAAGTGCAGCTCCAGGAGCTGATCGCAGGACGTCGGGCGTTGATCGATGCGCCGTGTCGATACCTGCACCGCAACGGCGAGGTGGTCTGGCTGCAGGCCAATATCGCGGTGATGCGCAGTCCCGGCGGCGAGCCGCTGTATCTGGTGACGCAACTGCGCGACATCGGTGCCGAGCGGGCGGCGGCTGCGGTGCTGCGCGAGAACGACGCCCAACGCGCCGCCGCGCTGGACGCGGCGAACCGGCAACTGCAGCTGTTCGCCGATACCGTCTCCCACGACCTGCGCGCGCCGTTGCGCTCGATCGAAAGTTTTGCCGGACTGCTGGCCGATCGCCTGGGCGACACCGTCGATGCCACCAGCCAGGACTACCTCGCGCGGGTGCGCAATGCCGCCGCGCGCATGAGCAGCCTGCTTGCCGCGCTCGCCGAACTGTCGCAGGTGACCCGCGCCGAGCTGCGGCCGGCGATGGTCGATCTCAGCCTGCTGGCCGAGTGGGCGGTGTCCGAACTGCAGGAAGCCGAGCCGGCGCGCGCTGCCGAGGTCGAGGTGCAACCCGGCATGTGCGCCTGGGGCGACGAACGCCTGCTGAAGCTGCTGCTGGGCCACCTGCTGGACAACGCGTGGAAGTTCTCGCGCGAGTGCGACACGGTTCGCATCCGGGTCACTGGCGATACCGATGCCGCCGGCGCGTTGCGCCTGCGCGTGGTCGACAGCGGCTGCGGATTTGACATGCGATACGCGCACAAACTGTTCGAACCGTTCCAGCGCCTGCATGGGCCGGACCAGGGCGGCGGCCACGGATTGGGCCTGGCGACCGCGCAGCGCATCGCCGAACGCCACCACGGGCGCCTCAGCGCCAGTTCCACACCCGAAGGCGGCAGCAGTTTCGAACTCGAACTGCCCGCCGCGCCGCCCGACGTGGCCGCCCCCATCCGGACCGAATGACGATGCGCAAGGAAATCCTGCTGGTCGAAGACAACCCCGACGACGTCGAGCTGACCCGGCTCGCGTTCGAGGAGTCGAAGATCGCCAACAAGCTGGTGGTGGTCAGCGATGGCGCCGCCGCGCTCGACTACCTGTTCGCCCGGGGCAGGTACGCCGACCGCGACCCCGCGCAACTGCCCTCGATCGTGCTGCTGGACCTCAACCTGCCCAAGGTCGATGGCCGCGAGGTGCTGCAGGCGATCCGCGCCAACGAGTCGACCCGGACCTTGCCGGTGGTGGTGCTGACCACGAGCACGGAGCCGTTCGACGTCGAGGCCAGCTATGCGCTGGGGGTCAACAGCTACATCCAGAAGCCGGTCGACTTCGAACAGTTCGTGTGGGCGGTGAAACAGGTCGGGCTGTACTGGCTGGTGCTCAACCAGGCGCGCACCGCCTGAGGCGGGCACCCTCGCCGCCGGGCTAGCGCTTCGCGAACAGGTGCTCGGCGCGCTGGAACAGCACCCAGCTGGTCGCGATCACCTTGTCGCCGCCCTGCGGACGGTTGCCGCGGTGGGTATGGGTGAATGCCGCCGGCGCGATCAGCAGGCTGCCGGTACGCGGGGCGACCTTGCGGTGTTGATACAGGAACTCGGTCTCGCCCTCGGCGAAATCGTCGTTGAGGTAGATCGTCCACAGCAGGTGGCGGTGCAGGGTTTCGGCGTTGGGATCGCGCGGGTACAGCTCGCAATGCCAGTAGGGGTATCCGCCGCGGCCGGCGCTGTAGCGCTGCAGGTTGATCGCGCCCGGGCGCAGCACCGTCTGCACGATCGGCGCCAGCGCGGCATCGTCGAGCGCCGCCAGCCGCTCCGGGGTGAGCCGGTGGCGCGCGCCGTCGGCGCCGGGGATCTCCAGCATCAGCGGCGCGATCAGCGCGTGCGGGTAACGGCGCAGGTAGGCCAGCACGCCGTTGAACACCGCGGTGTTGAGCATCGCCTCGGCGTCGCGCCATTCCGGGCGCCCGGCCAGGGTCAGGTCGCGGCTGTCCTTGAGATCGGTATGGACGCCGCCGCCGACGCGGCCGGGCTGGCTGTCGGCGCTGGCGGCAAGGCGCGCGACCAGCGCCGCGCACTGCTCGGCGCCGAGGGCATCGGGGTAGACCGCGATGAAATCCGCGGCTTCGGCCAGGGGTGCGGCATCGGGACTAACGGGGCTGGGCATGGTGGTGGCAGGTCGGGGAGACAGACCGATGCTCGCATGCGCCGCAGCGGCGAGCATCGGGCGATCGTCAGGCGATGGCGGCGACGTCCACCGCATCGTGCGCGCGATGGTAGCCGACCGCGGCCTCGACTTCGCCCTTGCTGCCCAGGAACACCGGCACGCGCTGGTGCAGGTGTTGCGGCTGCACCTGCATCATCGGCATGCGCCCGGTGCTGGCCGCGCCGCCGGCCTGCTCGACCAGGAAGCTCATCGGGTTGGCCTCGTACATCAGCCGCAGCTTGCCGCCCTGGCCGGCGCACTTGGCATCGAGTGGGTAACTGAAGATGCCGCCGCGGGTCAGGATGCGGTGCACGTCGGCGACCATCGAGGCGACCCAGCGCATGTTGAAGTCCTTGCCGCGCGGGCCGGTGCTGCCGGCGAGCAGGTCGGCCACATACGCCTGCATCGGTGGCTGCCAGTGGCGCTGGTTGGACATGTTGACCGCGAATTCCTGGGTCTGCTCGGGGATGCGCATGCCGCGCGTGGTCAGCGCGAAGCTGCCGACCTCGCGGTCCAGGGTGAACGCATGGGTGCCGTTGCCGACGGTCAGCACCAGCGTGGTGTTGGGGCCGTAGGTGCAGTAGCCGGCGGCAACCTGCGCGGTGCCGGGCTGCAGGAAGTGCTCATCACCGGCGACGCGGACGTTGTCGGGGCAGCGCAGCACCGAGAAGATGGTGCCCACCGAGATGTTGACGTCGATGTTGGAGCTGCCGTCGAGGGGGTCGAACAGCAGCAGGTAGTTGCCGCGCGGGTAGGCGTCCGACATCGGCTGGCTGTGCTCCATCTCCTCGGAGGCGAGGCCGGCCAGGTGCCCGCCCCAGGCGTTGGCCTCCAGCAGCACGTCGTTGGCGATCACGTCGAGCTTCTTCTGGGCCTCGCCCTGGACATTGATGCTGGCCGCACCGGGGCGGCCGGCCTCGCCGAGCACGCCGCCGAGCGCGCCCTTGCCGACCGCGATCGAGATGGTCTTGCAGGCCCGCGCCACGACCTCGATCAGCAGGCGCAGGTCCGGGCTGATCTGGCCCTCGCGCTGCTGCTCGATCAGGAACCGGGTCAGCGAGCAACTCGCCGAACTGGCAGGGGGGCACGACAGCGGATCGGACGGGATCGACATGGGCACGGACGGTGGCGGCGGTGGCGCATTGTCGCCGATGCCGCCGGCCGGGCCCAGCGCGCCGCCAACCCCGCCGCCCGGTGGTGCTCAGGCGGCGCGTGCGGCCTGGGCGCGGGAGGCCTGGCGCCGGACCACCGCGGCCAGGTTCTCTCGCGCCATCGCCAGCATCAACAACGGCGCAGCGGGGTCGGCGGCATCCATCGCGCGGCGCGCGGCCTCGATCGTGTCCATCGCAATCACCAGGCCATCGGCATCGAGCATCGCCCGCAGGCAGCGGGCGTGGCGGTCGAGGCGGCGGTCGAATTCCGGGTCGGTGCCGCGGCCGGCACGGCGCACCACCTGGATCATGGTGGCCTCGGTGCGGGCCAGTTCCTGCTGCAGTTCGTTCGCGGATATGGTCATGGGGTCAGGGTCTTCCATGGCGGTCGCATGGGCTGAGAAGGCGGAAGTCTGGTGGCGCCCCCGTCAGGACGGAGTGACGTGCACACATATGCTCCTTGACCCCATGGATAACGGCTGGCGCGGCCAAAAGCGGCCGCCGTCCCGATCCAGTCCGCCGCCGCGGGATGCGCCGGCCTCCCCGGCGGCCGCGGCTCAGATCACCCGCAGCGTGATCGCCTCGAGCACGGCGCGGGTGCGGTCGCGGGTATCGAGCTTCTCCAGCGCCACCGACACGCGGTTCCCGGTCGTGCCTTCGGCGCGCCTCGCGCAGGCGCTCGGCGTTGCGCCCGCTGTCGGCCAGCAGCGCGCGCGCCGCCAGCAGGTCGGCGTCGACCACCAGCGCATCACGCCACCTGCGTCAGCCCGGCCCGGCGTTGGCGCCCTCGGCGTCGGCTGCCGTCCAGCACGCGGCCGGTTGCGGCCGCCCGAACAGGTAGCCCTGCGCATACACGCAGCCCATCGCGATCAGTGCCTGGCGCTGGTCCTCGGTCTCGATGCCTTCGGCGACCACCTCCAGCCCCAGCGAATAGGCCAGGGCCAGGATCGCACTGACGATGGCGGAACTGCGCTGCGAGGCGTCGCGACCGAGCGGCTCGACGAACGAGCGGTCGATCTTGATCATCTTCAACGGGAAGCGCTGGACGTAGCCGAGCGACGAATAGCCGGTGCCGAAATCGTCGAGTGCCGCCTCCACGCACGCCGCGCGCAGGCGTCCGAGGATCTTGGCGACCGCCGCGGGATCGCCCAGCAGGGTGCCCTCGGTGACCTCGATGCGCAGCTGCGACGGCCGATAGCCGGCGTCGTTGGCCAGTTGCAGCAGGCGCTGGTCGAAATCGGAATTCTGGAAGTGCCGCGGCGAGATGTTGAGGGTGATGAAGCCGCCGTCGCGGACCAGCGCGGCGCCGGCCTCGCACGCCAGCCGGTACATCTGCCAGTCGATCGCCTCGATCAGCCCGCTGTCCTCGGCCACGGCGAGGAAGTCGGCCGGCAGCAGCAACCCGCGTTTGGGGTGCTTCCAGCGGAGCAACGCCTCATAGCCGACGATGGCGCCATCGACCAGTCGCACCAGCGGCTGGAAGTAGGGCTCGAACTGGTCTTCGGCAAGCGCCACGCGCAGCTCCTGCTCGACGCCGAGCACGTCCATCGCCGCTTGCTGCAGGCTGTCCTCGAACAGCACGAAGCGCTGGCGGCCGGCACTCTTGGCGCGGTACAGGGCCACGTCGGCATCGTGCAGCAGCTGGTCGATGCTGTCGTAGCGCTCGCCGCCGATGGCGATGCCGATGCTGGCGGAAGTCTGCAGTTCGCGCCCGGCGATCTGCATCGGTCGCAGCAACGCCGCCTGGATCCGCTGCGCGATCTTGATCGCGGTCTGCGGCACCGGCGCGTCCTCCAGCAGCAGGGCGAATTCGTCGCCCGACAACCGCGCGACCACGTCCGGTTCGCGGATGCACTCCTGCAGGCGGCGCCCGACCTCGCGCAGCACCGCGTCGCCGGCCAGGTGGCCGAGGCTGTCGTTGAACAGCTTGAAGCGGTCGACATCCAGATACAGCAGCGCGAAGCGCCGTTCCGGGTTGCGTCGCAGCCCGGCGAGCGCGCGCTCGAGCCGGTCGCGCAGGTACAGCCGGTTCGGCAGCCCGGTCAGCGGATCGTGCATGACCTGATGCTTGAGTTGTGCCTCCACCTGCTCGCGTACCGCGATCTGCTGGCTCAGCTCCGCGGTGCGGATCGCCACGCGCTGCTCGAGTTCGGCATTGAGCTTGCGCAGCGCATCGGCGCTGCGGCGGCGCTGCAGGCTGCTGGCGATCTGGTAGGAGACGAACGTCAGCAACTGGGCGTCGTCGGCATCGTAGGTCAGCGCTTCACGGTAGCTTTGCACCCCGACCACGCCGATCACCCCGCCGCTGTCCAGCAGCGGCACGCCCAGCCAGCACACCGAGAAGGTGCGGTCGCTTGGCGTGGGGTCCAGTTCGCCCTCCGCTTCCAGCCGCGCAACTTCGGTAGCACCGGCCAGCAACGGCCGCCCGTGGCGGATCACGTACTCGCTGAGACTGCGTCCGAGTGGCCGGGTCGCGGGCGCGGTGTCGTGGGCATCGACGAAATAGGGAAATTCGAGCTGGGTGCCGTCGCTGGACAGCAGCGCGATGTAGAAGTTTTCCGCGTTGAGCAATTGACCCACCGCCAGGTGGATGTGGCGGTAGAAGCGTTCGCTGTCCTCGTCGGTGTTGGCCAGCGCGGCGATCTTGTACAGCGTCGCCTGCAGGTGCTCGCCGCGCAGGCGCTCGGCGACCTGCTGCTCCAGGTCGGTGTTGCTTTCCGCGAGCTCGCGGGTGCGATCCACCACGCGCTGCTCGAGCTCGGCTTGGCTGTTCTTGCGCTCCAGCGCGGTGAGGATGTGCTCGGCGACGAACGAGAGCAGCGCCTGGTCGGCGGCGGTGTACCGGGTGCCCTCCAGGTAGCTCTGCACCACGATCGCGCCGCGCACCACGCCGTCGCGGATCATCGGTACGCCGAGCCAGTCGATGCTTTCGGCGCCAAGATTGCGCAGCGGACCGGAAACCTGCGTGCGCAAGCTCGGGGTCGGCCCCATCAGCGGGCGGCGGTCGCTGATCAGGTACCAGGTGAGGCCGCGCTCGAGCTGCGCCATGGGCATCTCGCTACCCGATGACGCGCTACCGGGGTCGACGGTGTCGGCGAAATACAGGAACCGCAGCACATCGCTCTCGCGATCGTGCATGACGATGTAGAAATTCTCGGCGTACATCAGCCCACCGACGATCTCGTGCAGGCCCTGCAGCATTTGCGGCATGTCCAGATCGGAGCCGGCCATGTCGGCGATCGCGAACAGCGCATTCTGCAACCGTTCGGCCTGGGCCAGCTGTGCCACCGACGCCTGCAGCCGCTGCGCCTGCAGCAGTTCGTCCAGGCGGGCGCCGGCCGCGGCGAGCCACGATGCCGCCGCGTGCAGCGCCGGCATTGGCAGCGCTGCCCCGGAAGGGTCCAGCACCACCGCGGCGCAAACGCCGTCGTCGCACAACACCCGCCCCGGTGCCGGCGGTGCGAGCGCATCGCGCTGTGCTGCCAGCACCGCCTCGGCCGCCGCAGCCGTGGCGCCGTCGCCCCGCGATGGCGGCACGATCTGCAGGGCCTCGGGCCAGTGCGGTGACCATGCGATCGCCGCGGAGCCGATCCCCGCGTCGGCAAGTGCCGCGAGCAGGACTCCGGCACACGCGTCGGGCGAGGCCGCCGCGTGGATCGCCAGCAACCGTGGACACGCTCCCGGCGCGGTCGCACGCGGGTCGCTGGCGACGGGTTCGGGATCGAGCGTGCGGGGACCGGACATGGGAGGGTTCAACGAGGCAGAGGAGAGAGATGCCGACCCAACTGCAAAATCCGTGTCGCGTGTGGGGGTGCAGAATTTTTATCGCACCCGGCAGGGTTTCGAACCGCGATGAGGATCGCAGTTCCAGCGATGCCAACTCGCGTAGTCAGAAACCGCCGGCAAAACCGCGTTGGCGCCATGCCTCAAACACCATGATTGCGACGCTGTTGGACAGATTGAGACTGCGATTGTCAGGTCGCATCGGCAGGCGCAGCTGCTGCGGTACGGGCACCATGTCGAGCAGCTCCTGCGGCAACCCGCGTGTTTCCGGGCCGAACAGGAAGGCATCACCGGCGGCATAACGCGGCGTATCGAAGCGGGTTTTCCCGCGCGTGCTCATCGCGAACAGGCGTGGCGGCGCCCCATTGGCATCGGCGATCGCCGACAGCGCGGCGGCGAGCGAATCGTGCACCTGCACCGGGGCGTACTCGTGGTAATCGAGGCCGGCGCGGCGCAGTTGCTTGTCTTCCAGCGTGAATCCCAGCGGCGCGATCAGGTGCAGGCGTGCGCCGGTGTTGGCGCACAAGCGGATCACGTTGCCGGTGTTGGGCGGTATCTCGGGCTGGTAGAGGATCACGTCGAACATGCCGCGCAGTCTAGGCCGCGCGGGTGCTCGCCGCTGATCCAGATCAAGGGACGGCAGCAGGCACGCGTGCACACTGGCCCCGGCGCAACCCGGCGGCACCGGCGCAGGCACGTGGTTCCCCGGTCGAAAACCAGCACAGGATCCGACCCATGCCCAGCCGCTACCGCAGCGTCTCCCCCAGCATCCTGGCCGCGATCGGCGACACGCCGCTGCTGCAGGTCGGCGGCGTCTACGCCAAGTGCGAATTCCTCAACCCGTCGGGTTCGATCAAGGCGCGCATCGCCCAGTACATGATCGACAAGGCCGAGCAGGCCGGCCTGCTGCAGCCGGGCGACACCATCGTGGAGGCGACCAGCGGCAACACCGGCAACGCGCTGGCGATGGTGGCCGCGGTCAAGGGCTACCGCATGCTGGTGGTCATGCCCGAGGGCCTGTCGAGCGAGCGCGTGGCGATCTCGCGAGCGTACGGCGCGCAGATCGAATTCGTCGGTCAGTTCCACGTCGGCGCGGCGCTGGCCAGGGCGCGCGAACTGGGCGAGCAGCCCGGGCATTTCTGTCCGCACCAGTTCGACTCGGAATGGAACGTGGAGGAGAACCGGCTGCTGCTCGGCCCCGAAATCCTGGCGCAGCTGCCCGAGGGCGTGCTGCCCGATGCGCTGGTGATGGGCGTGGGTACCGGAGGCACCCTGATCGGCGTCGGCCAGGCGTTCCGCGCCGCCAATCCGGACGTGCGCCTGTTCGCGATGGAACCCTCGGAGTCGCGCACGCTGCTGTGCGGGGAGGTCGCGCTGCACCAGATCGAGGGCATCGCCGACGGCTTCGTGCCCGGCATCTTCCAGCGCCACCGCGAACTCGTCGACGCGATGACCAGTGTGTCCAGTGACGATGCGGTGCAGGCGATGCACGAGCTCGCGCGCGGCCATGGCCTGCTGTGTGGCCCCAGTTCCGGCGCGCACTGGGTCGCGGCGCGGCGCGTGCGCGAGCGCCACCCGGAGCTGCGCACGGTGGTGACGCTGTTCTGCGACGAGGGCGAGAAATACCTGCAGGAGTACTTCATGGGCGCGGCGACGGCGCCGCCGGAGCCCACCCCGTTCGTGTGAGCGCGGGCGCATCGGTCGCGTGCCGGCCCTGCGCCGCGCCCGATCCAGAAAAAGCTACGCTGCGTCAGCGACCACGACCCGATGCCGCTGCTGGAGCAGTTGCGCCAGCGCTACGAGGAGCGCATCGACATCGCGTACCGCGCGCGGGGGCCGATCGTGATCGATTTCCTGATCGTCGCCTGAGCCGGGCTCACCACGGCAGCGGCGCACCGTGGCGGTCCAGCAAGTGGCCGCTCTGCGCCCTGCCGGCACGACCGATCACCGCGAGCAGGTCGGCCACCGCGGTCGCCGGCTCGAGCTCGGCCGATTCCCCGCCCATGTCGGTACGCACCCAGCCGGGGTGCAGGGCGAGCACGGCGATGCCGCGGTCGGCCAGCGCGTGCGCCAGCAGCACGGTGGCCATGTTCAAGGCGGCCTTGGAGATCGCGTAGCTCGGGGTGCCGAAGCGCTCGGTGCTGGCGATCGAGCCGAGCTTGGACGAGAGGTTGGCGACGGTTGCGCCGTCGGCCAGCTGCGGCGCCAGCGCCTGGGTCAGCAGGAACGGCCCGCTGGCGTTGGTGCGCAGGCTGTCGTCGAGGTTCTCGGCGGTGACCGTGCCGAAGCGTTCGCCCGCGTGCAGCACCCCGGCGTTGTTGACCAGCAGGTCGATCGGCGCGGAGGCGCCGCCGTTGACCAGCGGCAGCTCGCGCAGCAGTTCGGCATGGGTTTTCGGCGAGGCGACATCGAGCGGCAGCACGTGCAGGCGTCCGGGGTGTTCGGCCACCAGCCGGTTGAGCGCCTGCGCCCGTCCGGGCTGGCGGCAGGTGGCCAGCACCCGGTCGCCGCGGGCGAGCAGCTGGCGCACGAACTCCAGGCCCAGGCCGCGGTTGGCGCCGGTGACCAGGCAGTGGCGGGGGCGGTCGGTGTCGATCATCGCGGCGGCCTCGGATCGGTGGTGGCCAGCGTAGCCGGGGCGGTGCATGGGCGGCGTGCCGGCCCCGCACCGGCTGCCCCGGCAGGACTTGTGGCCTAGTGCCCGCCGCCACGGCGGCCGGTAGCATGCGGGGGTTGCCCGGATTTCCGGGCCTGCCTTTCTGGAGTTGCCCGATGTCCGCGATTGCCGCCTTCCGCCCCGCCCTGCTCGCCGTCGCCCTCGCCACCGCGGTCGGCGGCCTCGCCTTCGCGCCGGCGCCGGTGCAGGCCGCCCCGCAGGCGGCGGTGGACATCGCCTTCGAGGAGTTCACCCTGCCCAACGGCCTGCGCGTGATCGTGCACACCGACCGCAAGGCGCCGATCGTCGCGGTCAACGTCTGGTATCACGTCGGCAGCAAGGACGAGCCGGCCGGGCGCAGCGGGTTTGCCCACCTGTTCGAGCACCTGATGTTCAACGGCTCGGAGAACCACCCCGGCGAGTACTTCGAACCGTTCGAGCAGGTCGGCGCGACCGACATGAACGGCACCACCAATTCCGATCGCACCAACTATTTCCAGAACGTGCCGACCACCGCGCTGGACATGGCGCTGTGGATGGAATCCGACCGCATGGGCCACCTGCTCGGCGCGATCGACCAGAAGACCCTCGACGAACAGCGCGGCGTGGTCCAGAACGAGAAGCGCCAGGGCGAGAACCAGCCCTACGGGCAGGTCTGGGAGAAGCTCGGCAAGGCGATGTACCCGGCCGGCCACCCGTACCACCACAGCGTGATCGGGTCGATGGCCGATCTCGACGCGGCCTCGCTGGACGACGTCAAGAACTGGTTCCGCACCTGGTACGGCCCCAACAACGCGGTGCTGGTGCTGGCCGGCGACATCGATCTGGCTACCGCCAAGGCCAAGGTGATGCGCTACTTCGGCGACATCCCGGCGTCGCCGACCATGACCCAGCCGCAGGTCGATATCGCCCGGCGCAGCGCGTCCACCCGCGAGGTGATGGCCGACAAGGTGCCGCAGGCGCGCGTCTACCGGCTGTGGAACGTGGCCCAGACCGGCACCACCGACATCGACCAGTTGCAGGTGCTCGCCCAGGTGCTCGGCGGCAGCCGCAGCTCGCGCCTGGACAAGCGCCTGCTGCACGAGGACAAGCTGGTCGACCGCGTCAGCGCCGGCGCGTACGCCTCGCAGCTGGGCTCCAACTTCGTGATCAGCGCCGACGTCAAGCAGGGCGTCGACCCGGCGAAGGTCGAGGCGATCATCGAGGAGGAGCTGAAGCAGCTGATCGCCGAAGGTCCGACCGCGGCCGAACTCAGCCAGGCCAAGACCGTCCTGCGCGCCGGCTTCGTGCGCGGCGTGGAGCGCATCGGCGGCTTCGGCGGCAAGGCCGACGCGCTGGCCGAATGCGCGATCTACGTCGGCAACCCCGGCTGTTTCCGCGACACCCTCAAGACCCTCGACGCCGCGAACGCCGCCGACCTGCAGGCGGTCGGGCGCAAGTGGCTCAGCAACGGCGACCACACCCTGGTGGTGACCCCGGGCGAGCGCACCGCGCTGGTCGAGGAGCCGGCGGTGACGCCGGCCCCGCTGCCGCTGCCGCCGGTCGACGCCAAGTACCGCACCGTGGCCAGCAGCATCGACCGCAGCGCCGGGGTGCCGCTGCCCAGCGACTATCCCGAACTCAAGTTCCCGGCGCTGCAGCGCGCGACCCTGGGCAACGGCACCAGGGTGATCCTGGCCGAACGCCATGACGTCCCGGTGGTGCAGTTCAACCTGCTGCTGGACGGCGGCTACAAGGCCGACCACGGCGCCAAGCTGGGCACCTCGAGCTTCACGATGAGCATGCTCGACGAGGGCGCCGGCGACTACGACGCGCTCGGCTTCGGCAACCGCGCCGAGGCGCTGGGTGCCAACCTCGGCGCCTCGGTCTCGCTCGACGGCGGCAGCGCCTACCTGTCGGCGATCAAGGACCAGCTGGACCCCTCGCTGGACCTGTTCGCCACCATGCTGCGCAGCCCGCGCTTCGACGCGGCCGAGATCGAGCGCGTGCGCGCGAGCTGGATCGCCGGGATCAAGCAGGAGAAGGCGCGGCCGAACACCGCCGCGCTGCGCGTGCTGCCGCCGCTGCTGTACGGCGCGGACCACGCCTACGGCATTCCGTTCACCGGCAGTGGCACCGAGGCATCGATCGCCGCGCTCACCCGCGACGACCTGGTGGCGTTCCACCGCGACTGGGTGCGCCCCGAAAACGCGACACTGGTGGTGGTCGGCGACACCACGCTGGCCGAAATCGTGCCGCTGCTGGAAAAGCACCTGGGCGACTGGCGCGGCACCGGCGCGGGCAAACCGGGCATCGACGTGCCGCAGGTCGCCCGCCCGAGCGCGCCGCGGGTGTTCCTGATCGACCAGCCCGGGGCGGTGCAGGCCAATATCTTCGCCGGGCACCTGATGCCTTCGACCCGGGACCCCGGCGCGACGCGGCTGGAGATCGCCAATGAAGTGATCGGCGGCTCGTTCACCGCGCGGCTCAACATGAACCTGCGCGAGGACAAGCACTGGTCGTACGGGGCGCGCACCTCGCTCAGCAACGCGATCGGCCAGCGTCCGTGGCTGGCGGTGGCGCCGGTGCAGATCGACAAGACCGCCGAGGCCCTGGCCGAGATGCAGCGCGAGATCAGCCAGTACGCGAGCGGCAAGGCCCCGCCGACCACGGAGGAGATCGCCAAGATCAAGGCCAACGAAATCCGCAGCTTGCCCGGTGCGTATGAGACCGCCGCGGCGATCGCCGGCACCATCATCGGCAACGTGCGCTACGACCGACCCGACGACTACGTCACCCGGCGCAACGCCGAGATCGAGGCGCTGACCCCGGAGCAGGTCGCGCAGGCGGCGCAGGCGATCGACGTGGACGCCATGACCTGGGTGGTGGTCGGCGACCTCAAGCAAATCGAGCAGCCGGTGCGCGCATTGGGCCTGGGCACGCTGCAGGTGCTGGACGTCGACGGCCAGCCGGCCGCCGCGACCACGGCCACCGTCAAGCAAGCCGGGGTCCCGGCAGCACCGGCCGCACCCGCCACGACGGACTGACCCCCTGTTGGCGGGGGCGGCATCGGCGGGGTCGCGCTGGGCGGAGTCAGCGCGGATTCATCGCCAATGCGCCCAACTCGGGCGCCGGGGCAACTGTCCCGGCGCCCCGTTTGATTGTCCTGACCAGGAGATGCCATGCCTCGCCCGACCTTGATCCGTTCCGCCCTGACCGCCGTGCTCGGCACCGCGCTGCTGGGCGGCTGCACCTGGGTGCACATGGCCCCGGGCGCGAGCGCGGTGCGCGTGATCGGCGCCGGCGGCGCACCGGCGGGCTGCGAGCGGCGTGGCGAGATCGCCGTGTCGGTCAAGGACAGCATCGCGTTCTATGAGCGCAACAACCTGCGCGTGCGCGAGGAACTGGAAACGCTGGCGCGCAACGAGGCGCCGGGCTTGCAGGCCGACACGATCCAGCCGCTGGCTGCGCCCGCGTCCGGCGAGCAGCGTTTCGCCGCCTACCACTGCGGCGCCACGCGTGCGCTGTCGGGCCCGGCCGCCGCGGATGCCCGCTCCAGCGGCTCGGTGCAGACCTTCCCGATCGGCGGCTGACCCGGGCCATCGGGTGAACAGCGCGATGCCGGCGGGTGCAGGAACCGCAACAAACCGTTAATCTGTCGTGTTTTCCGTCTCTCGGTGCGCCCACCCATGCTGTTCCAACACGTCGCCATCGCCGGTCTGGCCCACATCGATGCGCCGCGTCGGCTCAGTTCCGATGAAATCAAGGTCCGGTTGCAGCCAACGCTCGATCGCCTCGGCATCCGCGCCGACATGCTCAAGGACGTCGCCGGCATCCACGCGCGCCGGCTGTGGGACGGCCCGATGCTCGCCTCCGACGCCGCGACCCTGGCCGGGGTCAAGGCTTTGGCCGATGCCGGCATCGAGCCGGACCGGGTCGGCCTGCTGATCAATACCTCGGTCAGCCGCGATTACCTGGAACCGTCCACGGCCAGCATCGTCAGCGGCAACCTCGGCCTGAGCGACGTGTGCCAGAACTTCGATGTCGCCAACGCGTGCCTGGCGTTCCTCAATGGCATGGACATCGCCTCGCGCATGATCGAGCGCGGCGAAATCGAGTACGCGCTGATCGTTGACGGCGAAACCGCCGACCTGGCCTACGAGAAGACCCTGGAGCGCCTGAGCGCGCCGGACGTCACCGAGGAGCAACTGCGCAACGAGATGGCGACGCTGACCCTGGGCTGCGGCGCCGCGGCGATGGTCATGGCGCGCGCCGAGCTCGCCCCGGGCGCGCCGCGCTACCGCGGCGGCGTGACCCGCGCCGCGACCCAGTGGAACGGCCTGTGCCGCGGCAACCTGGACCGCATGGTCACCGACACCAAGCAGCTGCTGGTCGAAGGCATCCGCCTGGCGCAGAAGACCTTTATCGCCGCCAAGCTCGCGCTGGGCTGGGTGGTGGAGGAGCTCGACGAGTTCGTGATCCACCAGGTCAGCCAGGTCCACACCCAGGCCTTCATCAAGGCCTTCGGCATCGACCCGAAGAAGGTGCTGACGATCTTCGCCGAGCACGGCAACATCGGGCCGGCCTCGGTGCCGATCGTGCTCAGCAAGCTGCGCGAGATGGGCCGCCTGAAGAAAGGCGACCGGGTGGCCCTGCTCGGGATCGGCTCGGGGCTGAACTGCTCGATGGCCGAAGTGGTCTGGTAGCCGGCTGCTTCCAGCAACCACTGCTCGCGCGCCACTGGCGGCACCCCCGACACCCGGCCTTGGCCGGGTGTTCCGGTTTCTGGACCCGGCGAAGGGGCGGCGCGACTGCGGCCGCCGGTAACGGCGGGCATGACGGTTGCGGCCTGGCCGCCCAAGCCCGAGGTTGAGCGGCTGCGCCGCCCAGACTGAACGGGCGATTTATTTGGTGAACCCC